>JAGOEY010000254.1 GCA_017997515.1 Burkholderiaceae bacterium
TGGACGAGCAGATCGACGTGGGCGTGCGCCTGGGGCCCATGCGCGACAGCCGCCTGGTGGCGCGGCCGGTAGGCAAGCTGGCGATGCGTGTGGTCGCCACACCGGCGCTGGTGGCGCGCACCGGTGCGCCGCAGGATCTGGGTGCGCTGCTGCAGCGCCCCCTGACTGCGCTGATCGACCGCAGCTCGGGCCGCGCCTGGCCCTGGCTGTTCAGCAAAGGGCGCAGGCTGGCGGTGCCCGCGCCCGCCTTTCTCACCGACGATGTCGATGCGGAATGTGCTGCCGTGGTGGCCGGGCTCGGCTACGGCCAGCTGGTCGATCCGCTGGCCGTGCCCTACCTGCGCTCCGGCCAGCTGGTGGCCGTGCTGAGTGCCGATGCGCCACCGGCCTGGCCGCTCTACGTGTACCGCACCCATCGCACGCCGGTGCCAGCCCGGGTCAAGCTGGTGTACGACGAACTGGCGCGCACGCTGAAGGCCTGGGTTGCCACCACCACGCTGGACGGCGGCAAACAGAAGGTTTAACGCGCCTTCAGGAAGTCACCCACTTCCAGCAGGATCAGCTCGTTGTCATCGGCCTGGTTGGGCTTGCGGCTGCTGCTGAACGGCAGGTTGTTGTCATTGCCGACCACGATGTGGGTGGCGTCCACCACGTCCACGTTTTCGATGGTGAAGAACGGGAATGTCAACACCCCGTTGTCCAGCGGTTTACGCGCCAGCTTTTGCGGGTCGGCAATGTTCATTAGGTCGATGTAGCCGATCTTGCGTACCGGGCTGCCCACGTTGGCATCGGTCATTTCGATTTTGTAGACCCGTTTGAACTTGGCCAGGTCGTGGAAGCAGTCGGTGCGTTTTTCGCCAGCGGGGCAGGCGTTGGCGGCCGTGCCTTCGCCGTTGTCGCGTTCGATGATGAGGCCTGTGGTGTCATCCACCATGTTGAAGTCACCAATGGCATGGCCGTTGGCCTCCAGCGGGTACATCCACGAACGGCCTGTCCACTTCTCGGCTGCCACGTCGAACTCCAGAACCCGCAGGGCTTCCTTGCCACCGACACGTTCGTAGTCTTTGGCCTCGGCGTTCCACACTGGGCCTTCGAGCAGCGCATACAGCTTGCTGCCGTCTTTCGACGCGGCCATGCCTTCAAAACCCTTGGAGCGTTTGACCTCGAAGTTCACCGTGCCGCCGGGCGCACCGGGGGTGGTCACGGCCGGGTGGTCGGGGGAGCGCACGACCTTGCCGTCCACCTGCGTTTCAAAAACGGCCTGGACCTTGCCCTTCATGTCGGCCTTGATCAGGTAGGGTCCAAACTCTTCACCAATCCAGATCGAACCACCTGCGAACTGGAAGCTTTCAGGGTCGAAATCAGCGCCGGTCAGGTAACGCTGTTTGGTGCCTTCTTCGGTGATGTGAAACGGCACTTTTTTGTCGGGGTCGTGCAGGAACACGGTGCCCAGGTTGTGCAGCTTGCCGCTGGCAAAGTCCACCTTGTAGTGGTTCAGGTAGAGCATGAAGTCGGGCGAGTTGGCCTTGGCCCCGGCACCGTTGTCGGTCAGGATCCAGAAGCTGCCGTCGGGCATTTTCTTGATGCCAGAGTGGCCTTGCAGCGGCTGGCCCTTGAAGGGCAGCGAGACGCCTGTGGGGCGACCTGCCGACTTGCCTTCCACGGTGCCGAGGGTGTCTACACGCTGCGGCTGGGTGAATTTGCCGCTGCTCTGCAGGTCGGATGGTGCGTCCTTGGGCGCGGGCACATACGACTGTGCGGGCAACACAGCGTGGCCGCTGAGGGTGGCGGGATAGGCCTGGGGCGCGGTGGTTTGGGCCAGCGCAGCGCTAGCGCAAACCAGGGTCACCAGCGTGGCGGTAAGGGTGCGTGAAAAACGGGTCATGGGTGTTCTGCTTCAGATGCAAAGAGAACAGCACGATGCCGCACCCGCGTGACCACGTCGTGACACCGCCTTTAAGAAGCACATCCGAACCCAGCAAACACCGTGGATCTGGCTTTGCCAGGCCACTGGTGTTGCCCCCTGCAAGGGGGTTGGCGGAAGCGGAACGCAGTCCGCGCAGCCTGGGGGTGTGCCTTATTTTTTGACGATGTTGCAGTGCAGCTGCAAACAGCCCATGGCTTCGACCAGGCGGGTGTCGCGTTCGTCCATCAGGTCGCGTTCAGCATCCGCGATGAATGCTGTCCACAAACGCTGGTAGTCGTTGTGGTGCTCGTGTGGTGCGTGTTCGCGGATGAAGGCGCTGGCGAGTGTGGTGTCGAGTCCGTTTTTGCGCAGCTTGCGCACCAGGCTGGCGGCGCTGGTTTCGGTGAGTGTGGTTTTGCGTGGCACACCGGCGGTGATGCACAAAAACAGCGTCAGCAGCGAGCTGTCGTCGGTGTGGTTCTGCGTCACCTTGGCCCACGCGGCAGAAACGGTCTGGTCAAAGTTGCTGACCTCTTCCAGCCCGTCGTCGCGCCAGAAATACTTGCCCATAAAGCCCAGCGACTGCACGAACAGTTTGCGCGGTGTGATGGCAGCGTCCAGGATCTTGGGCACGTCCTCGCGCAGCATCGTGGCACGCACGTGCTCTACCAACGGGCGCAGCGCTGCAGGCAGCTCGGTGGGCAGCACAAGCTGCACACCCTCTCCACTGGCCGCATGGCGCTTGCGGAGCAGTTGCACCGCGCGTTCGAACTGCGTCCAGCTGGGCCAGCGGGTGGCCCCGGCGGCACGCACCAGCAGCGCGGTGCGGATGACGGCGTCGGCATCGGTCTGTGCATCGGCCAGGTCTTCACGCGGCAGGCCCAGCGAGCGGGCCAACCACGCTGCGGCTTCGATCTGGTTGCGGATGTGCTGGCGGGAGTCGCGTTCCTGCTGGTAGTCGGCCAGCGGGCGCAGCGCCCAGCGGGCCAGCAGCGGAATCTGGTCGTCGTGGAACGCCGGGGCCTGCGCACTGCTGTCGGCCATGCCAAAGTGGCTGTGGTCCGGCATCACCAGCAAGGCCTTGAGCATGTCCGAGCCGCCCTTGGAGCGCGACAGCAGCGAGTGGTCACGCAGCGACTCCGCAGCTTTGTGCACGTCCCCCTGCGACGACTCTTCCAGGTACAGGCTGATGAGGTTCACCATGCGTTCGCGCGCGCGCTCCAGCTCGGGCCGCAGAAACTCGGTGCCAAAGTAACGGGCAATCTGCACCAGCCCTTTGGGGCCGTCGTTCAGCATGCTGTCGATTTTTTCCGCACTCAGAATGCCGTG
>JAGOEY010000255.1 GCA_017997515.1 Burkholderiaceae bacterium
CGCCCGTTGTGAAAACCGTCGCCCAGCGCCAGCAGCACCCCCACAAAGGCACAGGCCAGCCCCACCCACTGCAGCCGCCGCAGCCGTTCGGTGGCCACAAACTGCGGCAGCAGCACCGCCAGCCACAGCGGCGAGCTGTACAGGAAGACGGTCAGCCGTGACGCCGTGGTGAGCTGCAGCCCGAGGTAAATACACACAAACTCCCCGGCAAACAGCAGCCCGGCCAGCAGACCCGCCCAGAGCGTGCCGTCGTGGGCCCACAGCGGAATGCGCCGCCAGCCGCACCACAGCCACAGCGCGGCCGTGGCCAGCACAAAACGCAGCGCCGCCTGGAACACGGGGGCCACCTCCGCAATGGTGGCTTTGACCAGCACCTGCTGGAAACCCCACAACATGCAGCAGGCCAGCAGCACGGAAATGGCCAAGGAGTCGAGGTGGGATTTGCGGTTGACGGACATGGCGGCCATTGTGCCGGGGCCGTGTGCTGCGCAGGGTCACCCGCGTGGCTGCAACATCTGCACGCAGTTTGATGCGGTCACCATGCGGTAAATGGCCCGTAATGTGCACTGTTCACACAGTAAAATCGCGGTTTTTGTCGCACCCTTCCCCCATGGCTGTTTCCCCCGCGCAGGCTCGCGCCAGTTTTGACCTGAAAAGCGCCACGCTGCCGCTGATTGCCGTGCTGCTCAAGACGGTGGACTTGGCCGAGCTGGCCGACGCCATGCAGGCCCGGCTGGCCGACACCCCCGACTTCTTCGAGCAAGACCCCGTGGTGGTGGACCTTGCTGCCGTGCGGGATGCCGACGAGCCCGTGGACTTCGCCACCCTCATCACCCTGCTGCGCAGCTACCACGTGGTGCCCATCGCCGTGCGCAGCGGCTCGGTGGGCCAGATGGCTGCCGCCCAGGCCGCAGGCCTGCTGGTGGCCCCCGACACGCCGCCCGCACGGGCCGAGGCCGCGCCGGTCGAGGTGCAGGAAGTGGTCCGTGAGGTGGTGCGCGAAGTGCCTGTGGCATCGGCCGGGGCCATGGTCATCGACAAACCGCTGCGGTCTGGCCAGCAGGTGTACGCACGTGGCACCGATTTGATCGTGATGGCGCTGGTCAGCCACGGCGCGGAGGTGATTGCCGACGGCAACGTGCACATCTACGCACCCCTGCGCGGCAAAGCCATCGCCGGTGCGCGGGGCAACACCGACGCGCGTATTTTCAGCACCTGCATGGAGCCGGAGCTGCTCTCCATTGCCGGTATCTACCGCACCACCGATGTGGCCCTGCCGGCCGACATCGTCGGCAAGCCGGCCCAGGTACGTTTGGTGGGCGAAAAAATGCTCATTGAACCGCTGTGATTCTCGAATTAATACTGAACTGAAAGACTGCACACATGGCCAAAATTGTTGTGGTGACCTCGGGCAAGGGTGGCGTCGGCAAGACCACCACCAGCGCCAGCTTTGCCTCCGGCCTCGCGCTGCGCGGCCACAAGACTGCGGTGATCGACTTCGACGTCGGCCTGCGCAATCTGGACCTGATCATGGGCTGTGAGCGCCGCGTGGTGTACGACCTGATCAACGTCATCCAGGGTGAGGCCAACCTGCACCAGGCGCTGATCAAGGACAAACAATGCGACAACCTGTTTGTGCTGGCCGCGTCGCAAACCCGCGACAAGGACGCACTTTCGCAGGACGGCGTTGAAAAGATCCTGAAAGACCTGGCCGAGATGGGTTTCGAGTACATCATCTGTGACTCGCCCGCAGGCATCGAAACCGGCGCGCTCATGGCCATGCACTTCGCCGACGAAGCGCTGCTGGTGACCAACCCCGAAGTGTCATCGGTGCGCGACTCGGACCGCATCCTCGGCATGCTGGGCAGCAAGACCAAACGCGCCATCGAAGGTGGCGAGCCGGTGAAGGAGCATCTGCTCATCACCCGCTACAACCCCAACCGTGTGGAAGACGGCCAGATGCTGTCGCTGCAAGATATCAACGACATCCTGCGCATCAAACTCATCGGTGTGATCCCCGAGTCCGAAGCCGTGCTGCAGGCCTCCAACCAGGGTGTGCCCGCCGTGCACCAGACCGGCAGCGACGTGGCCGAGGCCTACAAGGACGTGGTGGCCCGCTTCCTGGGCGAGGACGTGCCCCTGCGCTTCACCGATGCGCAAAAACCCGGTTTCTTCAAACGCATGTTTGGTGGGAGGTAAGTGGCATGTCACTGATTTCCCTGCTGTTCGGTGAAAAGAAAAAAACCGCCAACGTCGCCAAGGAGCGGCTGCAGATCATCCTCGCGCACGAACGCACCGGCCGTGGCGGCAGCCGCCCCGACTACCTGCCCGACCTGCAGCGCGAGCTGATTGCGGTGATCAGCAAATACGTGGCCATCAGCCCCGACGACATCAAGGTGAACCTGGAACGCCAGGACAATTTTGATGTGCTCGAAGTCAAGATCGAGCTGCCCGAAAAATAGGCACACCCCCAGGCTGCGCGGACTGCGTTCCGCTTCCGCCTTCCCCCTTGCAGGGGGCAACACCAGTGGCCCGGCGGAGCCGGTTCCACGGTGTTTGCTGGACTTGCGCTGGTGCTTCGCACTTTGCGCTGTTGGCGGGGTGAATATTTAAGCCAAATTGGCCTCTGGCGCTTATACACTGTGCGCGGGCAGCTATTTAATTTATAGCGTGCACCACTCGTTCTGTGCTTTTTGGGCGGGGTTCTAGAGTGGGTGTTCGGTGTAGAACTGCCCGCCGTGGAACAGCAGGGGGGACGCACCCATGCGGGTGCTGCAGTGCTCCACCTGGCCTACGAAGATCACGTGGTCGCCTTCTTCGTAGCGGCTGCGGTTGAAGCATTCAAAACTGGCTGCCGCTCCGCTGAGCAAGGGCGCTCCGGCAGTGCCTTCGGTGAACTCCACGCCGCTCCAGCGGTCTTCGCGCCGGGTGGCAAAACGCTGGGCCAGGTCTTTCTGGTCTGCGGCGAGGATGTTGATGGCGTAGTGGGAGCCGGTGCTGAACGCCGCCATCGAGCCGGCCATCTTGGACAGGCTCCACAGTACCAGCGGCGGGTTCAGCGACACCGAGTTGAACGAGTTGGCGGTCAGCCCCACCAGCTCACCCGCAGCCGTACGCGCCGTGACGATGGTCACGCCGGTGGCAAACATGCCCAGCGCAGTGCGAAACTCGAAGGCGGCAAAGGATGGGGGCTGGGCTTGGGGCGGTGAAGGCATCTGTGT
>JAGOEY010000256.1:0-1261 GCA_017997515.1 Burkholderiaceae bacterium
TGGGCACCTTGAAACGGATGATCATCAGGTAAGCCGCCACATAACTCAGCACAAACACCGCACAAAACGCCATCAAAACCCAGGTGGTGCGCCAGAACACCAGCGCCGGGATGACCGTGAGCATGGTGAAGGCCCACAGGTAGGGCGAGGTGCGGTTGTTGCGCATGAGGATGCGGCGCGACTCGTCGTCATGGAACACCTGGTGCACGATGCGGCGGTAGATCAGCTGGTGAAAGTGCAAGGCATCGGCCACGCTGGGCGACGTGCCCCGCACCAGTTTGCGGTAGATCGAAAAGAGCGTTTCCCACACCGGGTAAATCAGCAGCAGCATCGGAAACCAGGGTGACACCTGTTCATTGCGGTGCACCAGCAGCAGGCTGGCGACAGCGATGAGCACCCCCCACAGGTAGGCCCCTCCGTCGCCCGCAAAAACCAGCCCGCGCGGGTAGTTCCAGACCAGGAAACCTGCGGTGGCACCCACCATACACACCAGAACCCCGGCCAGTTGGCGGTCGCCCACCTGCAGCGCGACATACATCAACGCCAGGCACACCGCCAAAGCCACCATGCCTGCCAAACCGTTGTAGCCGTCGATGATGTTGAAGGCATGGGGCAAGCCGGCAATCGCCATAAATGCCAGCACCACGCCCATCCAGGGCACGGCCAACAGCATCTGGTCCAGCATGGGAACACCCACGCGAACCACGGCCACATCCATCAAACACAAGGCCAATGCCGCCGACAGGCCCGTCAGCACCAGCCGGTACAACACGCTCAGGCGCTGCGTCAGGTCTTCCACCAGCCCGCCCGCCCAGGTCGGCAGCAGCACCGCCACCCAGGTGCCCATCACCAGGCCATTGATGCCCAGGAAACCCGTGTTGTTGGCATAAAAAGCCACCACAGCAGCCGCCAGGCCACAGACGAGCCCTGCAAAAATGGCCAGCCCACCCAGCCGGGGCACATCCCCCGCATGAAAACGCTGCGGCTTGGCATAACCGTACCGCCCCGCATGGCCCCGCGCCCCGCGGATGACCAACATGGCGACAAACATCGCAACAATAAAACTCAGGCTGAAAAGAAAAACCATGGACAGTGAACCGGGTATACGCGTGGGATGTGCAAAATAATTTGCAATTTATTTTTAATTTTGACTTCGAGAAACCAGCATCTCAGCCGCTCCACCAAGGCAGACGCTGATGACGTGTGTCACAGCCCTATTACAGTGCACATTTTGCGGTATTCCCCGGGGCTTGGCGAACAC
>JAGOEY010000256.1:1361-3207 GCA_017997515.1 Burkholderiaceae bacterium
GGCCTTGGTTTCTTCACGCAAAAATAGCCTCCAGCGCAATCAGGACGTGCGCACTGCGCTATCAAAAATATACCAACAGGACGCACCCACCCGTGCCGCCAACTTTGACCGCATGCAGCAGGTGCTGGCGCGGATTGAACGCGAAGTGCCCGGTGCCACCCGGGCAACCGATTCCGCCGGGCGCGAGACCGACATTGCCATCGACCACAGTGAATTTGTGCAGCTGGACGACGCGCAAATTGCCGCCGTGGTGGCGCTGATGCGCAGTGAGGGTATGCACGCCACCGTCAGCAGCATCCACATCAACGGCTGGTTTGGCGGGCACAACAAGCTGGAAGGTGCACGCTGGATCGTGCAGCAACTCTGGGGCCGCACACTCGGCGACGAGATGGACCGCTGGGCCTATGTGGGCGACTCCACCAACGACCAGCTGATGTTCCAGGCCTTTGCCCACAGCATGGGCGTGGCCAATGTGCAGCGTTTTGTGCCACAACTGGCCCACCTGCCGCGCTACATCACGCAGGGGGAGCGGGGGGCGGGTTTTGCGCAAGTGGCACGGGCCATTCTGGCAGCCCGCAGCGCATGAGACAAAGGCGCTTCGGGGTGTTTCAAATCAAGGTAAATCCTTGTTCACCTCTGGCACTGCCATATCCCGCGGCCCCACCGTCCCCAAGCGCGCCTTCACCGACTGCGGCTGGCCGGTCAGGATCGCGGCGTAGTTGGTGGTGTTGGACAGCACTTTCTTCACGTAGTCACGGGTTTCGGTGAAGGGTACGTTCTCGGCCCAGATGGCGCCTTCCAGCACCGGCCCGTTGCGCCAGTTGCGTGGGCGACCAGGGCCTGCGTTGTAAGCAGCGGCAGCCATGGGCATGGAGCCTGCAAAGTCGTCCAGCGCCAGCTTGAGGTAGGCGGTGCCGATGGCGATGTTGGTCTCGCGGTCGTTGATCTGGCCGGGGGTGAAGCCGGTCATGCCGATCTTGTTGGCCGTCCACTTGGCGGTGGCGGGCATGACCTGCATCAGGCCCGACGCGCCCACACCCGAGCGGGCGTCCATGATGAAGCGGCTTTCCTGGCGGATCAGGCCGTACACGTACGCGGGGTCAAGCCCGATCTCACGCGCACGGCGCACCACGCTGTCGCGGAAGGGCATGGGGAAACGCTGGTCCATGTCCATCACGGCCTTGGTGCGTTCGCTGGTGTTGATACAGCGGTCCCACACCTCGTTCTGGCAGGCATAGTCGGCCGCGGCCAGCAGTTCGCGGTCGGTCATGCCGCCTGCGGTGTGCAGGTTGGTGCTGTAGTTCCATTCGCGCGTGCCTTCGCTGCGCAGGCCCATGAGGATGGCGTACAGCCCCCGGCTCAGGCCCTGGTTCTGGCGGGCTGCGGATTTTTCTTCTGGCGTCAGAGGCGCGGGTTTGGGCGGCACGGTGGAGCGCTGGCCCAGCTCTTCCAGTGCCAGCTGTTCGTAAAAGCCTCGCACACCGGCAATACTTTCGAACAGCTGCTGCGCCTCGGCGCGCTGGGCGTCGGACGGGCGGTTCGCCAGCAGCGCGCGGGCCTTCCAGTACACCCAGGTGCTGTCGCGCCGCGCTTCGTCCGACATGGCGTCGGTGGCGACCCGCACCTCTTTCCAGGCCCCGGCGCGTAAGGCGGCGCGGGTCTTCCAGGCCAGCATGTCGTCACTCAGGTGGTCGGCCTTGCTGACCTTGCCAAAATAGTCGTTGGCGCTGGGTGACAGCTTCATGGCGGACTGGCGGCCAATGGCACCCCAGACCCAGTCGCGCTCTTCGGCGGTGAGTTGTACACCCCACTTGGCGTCCAGCAGGCTGGCGGCGGTGTCGGGGTC
>JAGOEY010000257.1 GCA_017997515.1 Burkholderiaceae bacterium
GCCTGGCTGCTGTGGCCTTCACCCGAAAAATGCCGGTCGTCGATTTCCAGCTCCAGCTCCTCGTCGTAGCTGTCGATCAGGTCGCGCTCGAAGCGCTGCATCAGGTCGTCGTTGTGGTTGGAGAGGCTGCTGAGGTTCATGGCCGTGGCACACAAGGTGGAAATAGACGACAGCTTGCCCTGCATGTGTGACGGTTGCATGACAAGTCTGGTTTTGCCACTTTGCCGTCATGAATCTGACATGTTGGCAGCGCACGATGGAAGGTTGGAATGCGGTGGCTTTGACCGCCGCAAGTGCCTGCCCACTTTCTTCTGATGCCTGCTGTGCCCAAAAACCTGATGCCGCCCATTGACCTGACCTCGGGATACGGGGCCGAGGAATGTGGGCTGGTGTGTGGTTACCTGTTTGCACCCGACACACAGGCCCAGCCCATCGACTCCACACAGGCCGTGCAATGGCTGGCCGCGTTACATGCGACGGAGTCTGCGGCACAGGACAAGGGCCCAGCAAGCTTTGTATGGCTGCATTTCAACCTGGCCCATGCATCGGCGGAGCGTTGGCTGGCGCGCCACGCGGGCCTGTCGGACACGTTTTTCGAGACGCTGAAAGACGGCCTGCACTCCACCCGCATCGAACGTGCGGACCAGTCCCTCATCGCCGTTATCAATGACGTGCATTTTGATTTTGCGTTCGAGCCCTCGGACATTTCCACGCTCTGGATCAGTGTGGACCAGCGGGTGGTGGTTACCGCGCGGCAGCAGCCCCTGCGTGCCATCGACCAGCTTCGGATCGCCGTCAAACGGGGGGAGGTGTTGCGTTCGAGCGCCACGCTGCTGGAGCACCTGATGCGTGCACAGGCCGATGTGCTGGTGGAAATTGTGCGCGGTGTGACCCGGCGTGTGGACCAGACCGAAGACGAATTACTCGCGGCCAAGCTGGACCACCAGCGCGCCCGGCTGGGCGAACTGCGCCGCCTGCTGGTGCGTTTGCAGCGTTTGCTTGCGCCCGAGCCTGCGGCGCTGTTCCGCCTGCTGCAGCACCCGCCGACCTGGATGGCCCCGGACGATGTGGAAGAGCTGCGCCAGTCCACCGAGGAGTTTTCGGTGGTGCTGCACGACATGTCGTCGCTGCAGGAGCGCATCAAGCTGCTGCAGGAAGAAATTGCCGCCGGGGTGAACGAAGACAACGCCAAAAGCCTGTTTGTGCTGACGGTGGTGACCGTGCTGGCCTTGCCCATCAACATTCTGGCTGGCCTGTTTGGCATGAACGTGGGTGGTGTTCCGCTGGCCGACAACCCGCACGGGTTCTGGATCGTGGTGGCCATTGTGGTCACCTTCACCGTCGTTGCAGGCTGGCTGGCACTGCGCAAAAAGTAGAAAAAAACCGGGTTTTGGAAACCGGGGCCGACTCTGTGGCCTAATTACGGGTTGAGCAACTTTTAACCGGAGCCCGTTATGGCCAAGAAAATCAGGACAGAAAGCGACATCTGCGCACCCAAGCCTATCCCTGCACCAGGCTACACCACCACGGCGGGCCGCGGTCAGAAGCGCAGCCTGGAACGTGGCACCGCCACCCGCAGCAAGAAGAACCCAGGCAAGCGCTGCCGCAAGGGCGGCTGATGCCGTAGTTAACCCGCCGTAAACGGCGGGTTAACCAAAAAGGGCCTTACGCCATGCGTACGGCCCTTTTTTTGTGGGTGCAGTGGGTTGTGCCTTCGATGTTTTTTTGCCTGTCTTTTGGGTGTATCTGGAAAACCCCCAGATACATCGGCGCGCCGTGTGAATAAATACACGCTTTGTGCCAGTCCAAAACAGGAGTCATGATGACAACGAAGCTGCAACAGAAAAAAGTGTTGGCGATAGCCACCACGGCGCTTGTCGGTGTGGTGGTTGCGGGGTGTGGTGGGGGCGGCAATGATGCGTCCAACGACCTGCCCACAGGCATCAAACAGCTGGGCACCACGGTGTACCCGGCAATTGCTGTTGGCACTGGGGCCACGGCTGCCACGCAGGACTTGCTCACGGCGGGTATGGGCCGCACCGGGCTGGGGGCTGCCGCCGCACCGGCGTATGCCGACCCACTGAACCCCACCGCGCTGGAACTGCGCCGCAACGCCATTTTCTCCAACTACCGCGGCATTCTCGACCCCAGTGCAAATGGTGGCTACGGCCGCCTGTATGGCCCCAACATCACTGCTGCTGGCGTGGTCACGGCCAACGAAGGGCTGATCCCCGGGCGTGAAAGTATCGCCGTGCTGGACGACAGCACCGGCCGCAAGCAGGTGGTGATTGCAGTCCAGGTGCCCGACAGCTTTGACAAGACCAAACCCTGCGTTGTGGTGGGGCCCTCGTCCGGTTCGCGCGGGGTGTATGGTGCCGTGGGCACGGCCAGTGAATGGGGCCTGAAGAATGGCTGCGCCGTAGCCCTGACCGATGCCGGCAAAGGGATTGGTCTGTACGACATGACCGACGACACGGTCAACCGCATCGATGGGGTCCGTGCCACCCGTGCCGCTGCCGGGGCGCTGAACTTCTTCGCCGCTAACGTCACCGACGCCGCCCGCTCCGCCTACAACACGTTGTTTCCGAACCGGCTGGCGCTCAAACACATGCATTCGCAGCAGAACCCCGAAAAGGACTGGGGCAACGACACCCTGGCCGCCACACGGTACGCCATGTACGTGCTGAACAGCCGCTACAGCACGCTCGAAGTGCCCGTTCCCTTTACGCCTTTCAACACCATCGTGATTGCCGCATCGGCCTCCAACGGCGGTACGGCCATCGTGCGTGCCGCCGAGCAGGACACCACCGGGCTGATCGACGGTGTGGTTGCGGCCGAGCCCAACGTGCAGCCATCCACCGCCACAGGCTACGGCGTGCAGGTGGGGGGTGTGGCTGTGCCCAACCCGGGCCGCGCCATGGTGGACTACACCACCTACGGCAACATCTACCAGCCGTGCGCGGCGATGGCGACGAGCGCCACGATGGCCGAGACGTCCATCTACAACTACATGACCCTGACGGCCATGAACGCCCGCGCCATCGAGCGCTGCAACAGCCTGGCCGCCAAGGGCATGGTCAGCGGCGTCGACACAGCCGCCCGTGCGCAGGACGCGCTGAACAAGCTGCGTGCCTATGGCTGGACGGCCGACAACGACACCATGCACAACGCCCACTACGCGCTGGG
>JAGOEY010000040.1:0-8092 GCA_017997515.1 Burkholderiaceae bacterium
ATGAACAAAGTGTGCTGGTGCCACCGCCCGGGGCCACCGTGCTGGCCCGCTCCGAGCACGACGCGCACCAGATCCTGCGCTACGGCCCCCGGGCTTTGTCCGTGCAGTTCCACCCCGAATTCACCGCGCCGCTGATGGCCGCGTGTATCCAGCGCCGGGCAGCGTTGCTGGCTGCGGAAGGGCGGGACGTGGCGGCGATGTTGTCGGGTATTGGCCCCACCGTGCAGTCGCGCCGTTTGCTGCATACGTTTGTGGCGCTGGCGCAGTATGAGAGCTCGATTTACTCCTGATTTGATAGCTGGTTGCGCAGGTGGGTCGGGCGCTAGTGGCACTTTGGGCTATTAAACAGCCGGTAAACCAGGCCGACTGGAAGTCGGCGAACCCCTGCTGCCCTTGTGTTTACTGTGTGCCGGAGTTGGGGGGTGTGCTCACCGTGGGTGGCACCGTGCCCCGTCCCGTCATCCGTTCGCGGAACAGGGCCGCACGCATCAGGAAGATGGTGGTGATGGGGGTGGTGAGGGCGATAAAGAAGGTGATCAGCAGCCCATGCAGGTAAATCTGCCCACCCTGCACCGAGAAGTACACGATGGTGGCCAGGGTGATACACCACATACCCATGGTGGCGACCAGCGTGGGCGCGTGGATGCGCTGGAAGAAACTCTTCAGGTGCACCAGCCCGAACGAGCCGATCAGCGCCAGCAGGCTGCCCAGCAGCACCAGGCCCGACACCAGCAGCTCTGCCCACAGGGGGAAACCTTCGTACGGGTTCATTCAATCACCTCGCCGCGCAGTAAAAACTTGGCCATGGCGGTGGATCCGACAAAACCAAACAGCGCAATTAGCATGGCTGCCTCGAAGTAGAACGCGCTGGCGTGTTGCAGGCCCAGCAGCAGAATCAGCAGCATGCCGTTGACGTAGAGGCAGTCCATACCCATCACCCGGTCTTGTGCCGACGGGCCACGCAGCATGCGCACCAGCGCGCAGCCCATGGCCAGTACCAGGAAGAACTGCGCGGTGGAGAGTGACCAGTACAAAATGGATGTCATTCGAAAATCTCCATCAGGGGGCGTTCGTAACGCTGTTTGATCATCGCCACCATGGCGTCGGCGTCGACGATCTCAAACACATGCAGCAGCAACATCGAGCGGTCACGCGACACCTCGGCCCAGGCGGTGCCGGGTGTCAGGCACAGAATCATGGCCAGCAGCGCCAGTGCATGGGGGTCGCGCATGTCGAGCGGCACCTGTAGAAAACCCGACGGAATATCGCGCGGGCGGCGGGTGAGAATGAGGGTGGCAACACGGATGTTGGAGCGCACAAAGTCGCGCATCACGATGGCCCACAGCTTGAACGCCACCAGGGGTTTGCGCATGGTGACGCTGCCGGGGCGCAGGCTTTTGGTGCCCAGCGGCACCAGCACCGCCAGCACGGCACCCATCAGCAGCGTGCCCGGTGACACCGACTGGTTCAACAGCAGCCACACCACGAAAAGTAATGCCGACAGCGGCAGGGAGGAGACCAGGCGTTTCATGGGGCAGTGCCTCCGGGTTGCACCTGGGTCGGGTAGGGTATGGGGCGTGCCGACATGACGGCGTTGATGTATTCGCGCGGGTCGTGCAGCGCGTAAGCCGTGGCCTGGGTGTAACGCATCACCGGGCCGGCATACACCGTGATCAGCAGGCAGGCCAGCAGCAGGCCTGCCACAGGCGCACCTTCGAGCACATGCAGACGCGGCACACCGCGCCCATGGGCCGCCCAGAAGTGGCGTATGCCCGCACGCGACAGCGCCAGCAGCGCCATCAGGCCCGACGTGATCAGCAGTGCCAGGAAGAACCAGGCCGCTGTGCTGGGGGCGCCCATGCTGGAGCCCAAACCGGCGGGGTTGAGCAACGCAGACAACATCGCAAACTTGCCCACAAAGCCCGACAGGGGCGGCAGGCCTGCGATCAGCAGCGTACAGGCCATAAATGCCAGACCGAGAAACGCGATGGCCCCGGGGATGGCGCGCCCGACCAGCACTTCTTCGGTCTCGTCGAGGTTCAGTCCCCGCAGGGGCTTGAGGTCGGCACCGAGGTACGGTGCGTTGTGGGACTGCTCGTGGGGGGCAAAACTGGCACCGTCGTTGCGCCAGCGTTCAATCAGGTCGTCCAGCAGAAACAGCGCGCTGGCGGCCAGTGTGGAGCTGAACAGGTAGTACAGCGCCCCGGCCGTCAGGTCCACGTGGCCGATTCCAATGGTGGCCAGCAGGGTGCCGGACGAAGTGATGACGGCAAACCCCGCCAGGTTGCCCAGGCGCTGGGAGCCCAGCATACCAATGGCCCCAAAGGCCAGCGTGAGCATGCCGCCCACCACCAGCCAGGTGCCACCGAACTGGGCCGAGGCCCCGGCTTCCACACCAAACAGCAGGGTGGACAGGCGCAGGATGGTGTACACGCCCACCTTGGTCATGATGGCAAAAATGCCGCCGACCGGCGCGGCGGCCGCGCTGTACGCGGGCACCAGCCAGAAGTTCAGCGGCCACAAGGCTGCCTTGGCCAGGAAGGCCACCGCCAGAATGGCTGCGCCCGCATGCAGCATGCCGCGGTCGGCGTCTGCCACCTGCGAGATCTTGAGGGCCATGTCGGCCATGTTCAAGGTGCCGGTGATGCCATACAGCATGGACACCCCAATCAGGAACAGCGACGAGGCCACCAGGTTGATGGCGATGTAGTGCAGCCCGGCCTGCACCCGTGTGCGCCCGGAGCCATGCAGCATCAGGCCGTAGGACGCCGACAGCATGATCTCGAAGAACACAAACAGGTTGAACAGGTCGGCCGTGAGGAAGGCCCCACACAGGCCCATCAGCTGGAACTGGAACAGCGGGTGGTAATGCACACCAGCGCGGTGCCAGCGGGCGCAGGCGAACAGGATGGACGCCAGCCCGGTCAGGCTGGTGAGCACCAGCATCATGGCCGAGAGCCGGTCCAGCGCCAGCACAATACCAAAGGGTGCGACCCAGTTGCCCGGCAGGTAGACCCCGATGGAGGCAGAGGTTTCGGCCTGTTTGACCCACAGCAGCAGTGCCACCGCAATCACCAGGCCGAGGGTGGTAGAGCCAATGTTCAGCCACACCTTGGTTTTGCGTTTTTCTTCGCGCAGCAGCAGCATCAGCCCGCCGGTCAGCATGGGCAGCAAGATGGGGGCCAGCAGCAGGTGGGGCATCAAGGCCTCGGCCAGCCGGGTCATCGTATGTCTCCCTGGGGCGCGTCGGCTGTCTCTGGCACGGCGATGGCGTCGGCGTCTTCAGTGCCATCCACATGGTCGGTGCCGGACAGGCCGCGGGACGCCATCATCACCACCAGAAACAGCGCCGTCATGGCAAAACCGATCACGATGGCCGTCAGCACCAGGGCCTGGGGCATGGGGTCGTCGTAATGCAGCAAAGTGGCGGGCAGGCCGTTTTGCAGCACGGGCTCCTTGTCGATGGACAGGCGGCCCATACAAAAGATGAAAAGGTTCACCGCGTACGACAGCAGTGACAAGCCCATGATCACCTGGAAGGTGCGTGGCCGCAGCAGCAGCCAGACGCCCGAGCCGGTGAGTACACCAATGGCCAGTGCGAGAACAATCTCCATCAGCGGCCTCCTTCCACCACGGCGTCGGCAGCGCCGTCGTCGTCGTCAGTGTTGCGGGCGTGGAAGCGGTGGCTGCGCACCGACTGGTGGGCCAGTGCCGTCAGGACCAGCAGGGTGGAGCCCACCACCAGGGTGAACACACCAATGTCAAAGAACAGGGCGCTGGCGATGTGAATCTCTCCGATCAAGGGCAGGGTCAGGTGGGCGGTGTGGGTGGTCATGAAGGGGTAACCCAGGAACCACGAGCCCACACCTGTGGCTAAAGCCGTGAGCAGGCCCACCCCGATCCAGCGGCGTGGCCGCAGCGGCATGTGTTCTTCCACCCAGACAGTGCCCGACACGATGTACTGCAGCAGCAGTGCCACCGACATCACCAGCCCGGCCACAAAACCACCACCCGGCTCGTTGTGGCCGCGCATGAACAGGTAGACCGACACCATACAGGCCAGCGGCAGCACCAGCCGCATCAGCACGGCGGGCACCATCAGGTAACCCACAGCGGTGTCGTTGGCCAGGCGCGGGTTGACCAGGTCGGTTTCCAGGTCGGCTGGCAGCGCACGCTGCTGTGGGGGCAGGTCGAGCGTTTCGCGGGCCGGGCGAAAGCGCCGCAGCAGCGCATACACCGTGAGCGCCACGATGCCCAGCACCACGATTTCGCCAAAGGTGTCAAACCCGCGAAAGTCCACCAGCATCACGTTGACCACGTTGGTGCCACCGCCTTCGGGCAGTGCGCGCTCCAGGAAGAAGGTGGAGATACTTTGGGGAAATTGCCGCGACATCATGGCCCAGGCCAGCGCGGCCATGCCGCCGCCCGCCGCCACGGCGATCAACAGGTCGCGTGTGCGCCGAGCCGTGGCCAGGGCCGTGCGCTGCACACCTGTTTCTGCGGGCTCCAGACGCCGGGGCAACCAGCGCAAACCCAACAAGATCAGCACGGTGGTGACAGCCTCCACCGAGAGTTGCGTCAACGCCAGGTCGGGGGCGGAAAACCAGGTGAAGGTGATACAGGTGCTGAGCCCGGCCCCACTCAGCAGTGCCAGCGCCGCCAGCCGGTGGTATTTGGCTTGCCAGGCAGCACCCAGCGCACACAGGGCACCAATGGTCCACAGCAGGATAAACACCGGGGACGCAGGCAGGGGTGTGCGGTCACCGGGTTGCAGGCCCAGCGACCACAGCGGCACCACACCCAGCAGCAGCGCCGTGCAGATGAGCCACAGCAGCTGGGGCTGCAGGCGGCGTGTGCCCAAGGTGCGCCGCCCGGCGCGTCCGGCCAGGCTCAGCATGGCCACCACGGATTCAAAAGCACTTTTGCCGCTGAGCTGGTGGATGCCGGGTGGGCGTTCCAGGTGCCCTTGTGCACGGGCCGCACGCAAGACAAGGTACAGCGCAATCCCCCCCGCCAATGCCACAAAACTCATGGCCAGCGGCAGGTTGAAGCCGTGCCAGACCGCCAGGCTGAATTCAGGCAGCGTGCCGCCCACAACGGGCCGTGCGGCGGCATTCAGAAACTGACCCACCGACCAGGCGGGCAAGATGCCCACAATCAGGCAGGCCAACACCAGCAGCTCCACCGGCACACGCATCCAGTGCGGTGGCTCGTGGGGTGTGTGGGGCAGGTCGGTAGCGGGAGGGCCAAAAAACACATCGACCGTGAACCGCAGGGAATAGGCGACGCTGAAGATGCCGGCAAGTGTTGCGGCGATGGGCAGCCCGTATTCCACCGCGCGGTTGGCGCTGATGTAAACGGTTTCGGCAAAGAACATTTCCTTGGACAGGAAACCGTTGAGCAATGGCACACCGGCCATTGCGGCACTGGCCACCATGGCCAGCGTGGCCGTGATCGGCATCATGCGGAACAGGCCCGATAACCTGCGGATGTCGCGGGTGCCACTTTCGTGGTCGATGATGCCTGCTGCCATGAACAGCGACGCCTTGAAGGTCGCGTGGTTCATGATGTGGAACACGGCGGCCACCGCGGCCAGTGGGCTGTTCAGGCCCAGCAGCAAAGTGATGAGACCCAGGTGCGAAATGGTCGAATAGGCGAGCAGGCCTTTCAGGTCGTCCTGGAACATCGCCACGTAACCACCCAGCAACAGCGTGCAGACACCGGCACCTCCCACCAGCCAGAACCAGGGCTCGGTGCCGCCCAGCACCGGCAGCATACGTGCCATCAGAAACACCCCGGCTTTCACCATGGTGGCGGAATGCAGGTAGGCCGACACTGGCGTGGGTGCGGCCATGGCATGGGGCAGCCAGAAGTGGAACGGAAACTGCGCACTTTTGGTGAGTGCACCCAGCAGCACCAGCACCAGCACCGTGAGGTACAGCGGATGTGCACGCACCAAGTCACCCGCAGCGAGCACGGTGTCGAGGTCGTAACTGCCCACGATGTGCCCCAGCAGCAACATGCCGGCCAGCAGGCACAGGCCGCCGGTGCCGGTCACCGTCAGGGCCATACGGGCACCACGCCGGGCGTCCTTGCGGTGGTGCCAGTAGCCGATCAGCAGGAACGAGAACAGGCTGGTCAGCTCCCAGAACAGCACCAGCTGGATGATGTTGCCCGACAGCACCACGCCGGCCATGGAGCCCATGAAGGCCAGGAAGAAAGCGAAAAACCGGGGCACCGGGTCTTCGGGCGACATGTAGTAACGCGCATACAGCACCACCAGTGCGCCAATGCCCAGCACCAGCATGCAGAACATCCACGCAAAACCGTCCATACGGACCGTGAAGTTCAACCCCAGGGTGGGCAGCCAGGTGAATTGCTGGCTGATCACCCCGCCGTCAGCGATCTGGGGGAAATACAGCGCTGCCTGCACCGCACAGAACAGCGCAATCAGGCCGGCCAGGGTGGATTCGGCGTTGCGTGCATTCGCGGGTAACAGGGCCGCAATGATGCTGCCAAGGAAGGGGAGAAGGATCAGTGTTACGAGGGGCATGCACGGTGGATTCTATAGAGCGTGGCTATGGAGCCCTTTCAAAATTCCCTGCAGGCCCTGCCGGATTTAGGCCGTGTCGCACGGCCTCTTAGATCGTGAACACGTTCTTACACTGCGGCGCAGCCTGTGTGCCGATGCTGTATGTTATTTGTTGGGGGTGCTCTGCGCAGCCGGTGGGTTACCGAAGGCTTGGCCGTTGACGGTGAGCCCCTGCGCGGCATAACGTGATGCCGTTGCCTGGTGGATACCTTTGACACGAGCCATCAGGTCCGGCCAATCCTTGAACAGGCCTTTGTCACGCTCTGCCAGAATCCGCCGCGATGTGGCGGGGCCAATACCCCGGATGCTGTCGAGCTCGGCTTCTGTCGCCGTGTTGATGTCGGCCGCATGGCCTATTCCCCCAACGCATACACACAGCACCATCACTGCGGTGATGCGTCCCAGCAAGGTGTGGCGCTTCATGGCTGAATACTTTTCAGAGCTCTTCCACCCGCCGTGCCGGGTAGCTGTCCCATGTCTGGCAGCCTGGGCATTGCCAGAAATGCTGTTTGGCCTCGAAGCCGCAGGCCGCACAGCGGTAACGTGTCAGCGGTTTCACGGCGTGGTCCAGCGCGCGCTGGATCTGGGGGTGGAACTGCGGATGCTCCAGCTTTTCACCGGCAATCCATTTGGCGGCGGCAACCAGTGACGGCTCACGTTCCAGATGTTGGATGTACCAGGTGCGGGCTTGTTCGTTGTCACCCGTACCACTGGCCGTCAGCGCCACAATGGCTTCGAGCACGTCCAGCGAAGGGGATGTTGCGTAGCTGCTGGTCAGCAGATCCAGTGCGGCCTGGGGCTGTTGGCTGCTGCTGGCGGCCTGGGCCAACCGGGCGGCAGCCAGTGGCAAGGCGGCGGGTGTCGCTTCGCCCATGGTGATGAGTGTGGTGAATGCGCCCGCATGGTCACCTGCAGTCTGCTGCATGGCCGCAAGATCGATGCGCGCGCGGGGTGCGTTGGGTGCGGTGGCAATGGCCCGTTCCAGCAGGTTGCGTGCCTCGTCGGTTTGGCCCTTGCCGAGCAGGGTCAACGCCTGTTCACACAGGTAGTGGGCCTGGCGCGTGCTGAAGTCTCCTTGTGCTGCGCGGTCCATCTTCTCTGCAATGGCCGAGGCCAGTGCCCAATCGCTGGAGCGTTCGTAGATGGCCAGCAGAGCGAGCCGGGCTTCTGCTTCAAAAGGTGTGCCTTCCAGTCGTTGCAGTGCCAGTTCTGCGCGGTCGAGCAGGCCAGCTTTCAGAAAGTCGAGCGCGAGTGCGTGTTGTGCACGTTCGCGGTCCACGCGGCCCAGGTCGCCGCGTGACAGCAGGTGTTCATGCACCCGCACGGCGCGGTCGTATTCACCCCGGCGGCGGAACAGGTTGCCCAGCGCGAAGTGCAGCTCGGAGGTGTCCGGGTCGTTTTGTACCGCTTCGATAAAGGCGTCAATGGCCTTGTCCTGCTGCTCGTTCAGCAGGTAGTTCAGGCCCTTGAAATAGGCCTTGGGGGCTTGACGGTTTTCAA
>JAGOEY010000040.1:8192-10250 GCA_017997515.1 Burkholderiaceae bacterium
TGCAGCTCGGAGGTGTCCGGGTCGTTTTGTACCGCTTCGATAAAGGCGTCAATGGCCTTGTCCTGCTGCTCGTTCAGCAGGTAGTTCAGGCCCTTGAAATAGGCCTTGGGGGCTTGACGGTTTTCAAAGCGCAGTTGCCGCAGATCGATGCGGGAGGCAAACCAGCCAAGGACGAAGGTGATCGGAAGGCCGAGCAGCAGCCAGCTCAGGTCAAAGTCCATGCGGTACCTGGGTCAGAGGGGAAGGGCTGTCGGCTGGTGCTGCGGGTGTGCTTGCTGCAACGGGCGGCACGGCCTGTTGCGCCTTGCGGGCGGCGCTGCGGTGTTGCCACCAGCGCGGCACCATACCCAGCACACCGACCACCACACCCACCGCAAATGCGGACAGCACCACCAGCACCAGTGGCGCTTGCCAGCGGGTGCCAAAGAAAAAGTAGACGGTTGCGTCCTGCTGGTTGTTCAGGGCGAAAGCGAAAAGGGTAAAAAAAATGGCTGCCTTGAGCAGCCACATGAGGTATTTCATGTATCTCCTCTGTGACGGGGAGATTCTAACGACAGGGAGGCGCGATGCAGCTTACGTGTTGCCTGCTTTGCGTTCCAGTTCGGCCGTGCGTTCGTCCACCGCTTCACGCAGGGCTTTGCCCGGCTTGAAGTGCGGCACACGCTTCTCGGGAATGGCCACACTTTCGCCGCTGCGGGGGTTGCGGCCCATACGCGGCGGGCGGTGGTTGACGGAAAAACTGCCAAACCCGCGAATCTCGATGCGGTGCCCACGCACCAGCGCTTCACCCACCGCTTCGAGCATGGTCTTGACGGCAGTTTCGGCATCACGGTGGGTGAGTTGGCTGAAACGGGCAGCCAGTTCTTCCACGAGGTCAGATCGGGTCATGTTGCGTACACCCCCAGGCTTCGCGCACTGCGTGTCGCTACTCCTTCCCCCTTGCAGGGGGCGACACCAGCAGCCTGGCAAAGCCAGTTCTGCGGTGTCTCTGGAATGAGAACGCTGTGCATGTCGCGTAGGCAGGTGTTTTTTTGTTTGAAATTAAAAAAGCGGCGATGCGCTGAGTGCTTGGGGCACAAAACGCATGGCCGCTTGGGACCCTGGGGAGGGCTTAGTTGTTGTCGAGCTTGGCGCGCAGCAGGGCACCCAGGCTGGTCGTGCCAGCGTTTTCGCGGGCAGACTGCTGGCTCAGGTTGGCCATCGCGCCTTGTTCGTCAGCCATGTCCTTGGCCTTGATCGACAGCTGGATGTTGCGGGTCTTGCGATCCACGTTCACGACCACAGCGGTGACTTCGTCGCCTTCTTTCAGCACGTTGCGTGCGTCTTCGACGCGGTCACGGCTGATTTCGGATGCGCGCAGGTAACCGATGATGTCTTCACCCAGGTCGATTTCAGCGCCACGGGCGTCCACGGTCTTGACCTTGCCGGTCACGATCTGGCCCTTGTCGTTGATGGTGGTGAAGGTGGTGAACGGATCGCTGTCGAGCTGTTTGATGCCCAGGGAGATACGTTCGCGGTCCACGTCCACGGCCAACACGATGGCTTCGACTTCTTGGCCCTTCTTGTAGTTACGCACGGCGGCTTCGCCGGTTTCGTTCCACGAGAGGTCAGACAAATGCACCAGGCCGTCGATACCGGCAGCCAGGCCCACGAACACGCCGAAGTCGGTGATCGACTTGATCGGGCCCTTGACGCGGTCGCCGCGCTTGGTGTCCTGTGCGAATTCTTGCCATGGGTTGGCCTTGCACTGCTTCATGCCCAGGCTGATACGGCGCTTGTCTTCGTCGATTTCGAGGACCATCACTTCGACTTCTTCACCCAGCGTCACCAGCTTGGAAGGAGCGATGTTCTTGTTGGTCCAGTCCATCTCGGACACGTGCACCAGGCCTTCGATGCCGGGTTCGAGTTCCACAAACGCGCCGTAGTCGGCAATGTTGGTGATCTTGCCGAACAGGCGGGTCGATTGGGGGTAGCGGCGGTTCACGCCCATCCATGGGTCATCACCCATTTGCTTCAGACCCAGCGAGACACGGTTCTTTTCGGTGTCGAACTTCAGGA
>JAGOEY010000041.1 GCA_017997515.1 Burkholderiaceae bacterium
ATCACCGCCAAAACCTGCGTGCTGGCCGCGGGTGGTTTCGAGTCCAACCGCGACTGGCTGCGTGAGGCCTGGGGCCAGAACGAACGCGGCGAATGGCCGTCGGACAACTTCCTGATCCGGGGCACGGCCTACAACCAGGGGGTGCTGCTGCGGCACATGCTGGAAGACCATCGTGCCGACCGCATCGGTGACCCGACCCAGGCGCACATGGTGGCCATCGACGCGCGTGCGCCGCTGTACGACGGCGGCATCTGCACCCGCATCGACTGCGTGTCGCTGGGCGTGGTGGTGAACCGCGACGGCAAACGTTTCTACGACGAGGGCGAGGATTTCTGGCCCAAGCGTTACGCCATCTGGGGCCGTCTGGTGGCGCAGCAGCCGGGGCAGGTGGGTTATTCGGTCATCGACAGCAAGGCCATTGGCCGCTTTATGCCCCCCGTGTTTCCGGGCGTCAAAGCCGACAGCCTGCCCGAACTGGCGCAGAAACTCGGCCTGCCCGTCGACAGCTTCATGCACACGCTGGACAGCTACAACGCCGCCTGCCGTGTGGGCACCTTTGACCACACCGCGCTGGACGATTGCCACACCGAAGGCATCACGCCCGCCAAGACCCACTGGGCGCGGCCCATCAACACCGGCCCGTTCTACGGCTACGCGCTCAAGCCCGGAGTCACCTTCACCTACCTGGGCCTGCACACCGACGACACGGCTGCCGTGCGTTTCAACAACGTGGCCAGTGAGAACCTGTTTGTGGCGGGCGAAATGATGGCCGGCAACGTGCTGGGCAAGGGCTACACGGCAGGCGTGGGTATGAGTATCGGCACTGCTTTTGGCCGCATCGCCGGTAGCCAGGCTGCTTTGGCATCAAAACGGCCTCTAGCGCACATGCCACCTACGCAGGCAGCTACAAAAAAAGGAGTTGAAAATGCAAACGCTTGAAGCCCTGACGCGCGACGCCCGGGCGCTGGCGAACGGTGACATCGTGTTGTCCGCCCCCGAGGCCGAGGTGGCGCGGCAACTGCAGATCTGCAATGCCTGCCGCTACTGCGAAGGCTTTTGTGCTGTCTTCCCGGCCATGACGCGCAGACTTGAATTCGGCAAGGCCGACATCCATTTCCTGGCCAACCTGTGCCACAACTGCGGTGCCTGCCTGCACGCCTGCCAGTACGCACCACCGCATGAGTTTGCCGTGAACGTGCCGCAGTCCATGGCACAGGTGCGTGGCCAGACCTATGTGGACTACGCCTGGCCGCCCGCGCTGGGGCAGCTGTACCAAAAAAACGGCCTCACGCTGTCACTCGCGTTGGCTGCGGGGCTGGCGCTGTTCCTGGTGCTGGCCGTGGCACTGAAAGGCACGCTGTGGAGCGCGCCGGGGGGCGACTTCTATGGCATCTTCCCGCACAACCTGCTGGTCGGCCTGTTCGCGCCGGTGTTCCTGTTTGCCACGCTCGCGTTGGCCATGGGGGTGCGCCGCTTCTGGCGCGATGTGACACCCGCCACCAGCGGCGCAGCGTTGTCGGCCCCGGCCACGGCCGAAGCGGCTGACGCGGTGTTGCGTCTCAAGTACCTGGACGGTGGCCATGGCGAAGGCTGCCACAACGAGGACGACGCCTACACCTTGGCGCGGCGGCGTTGCCACCACCTCACGTTCTACGGCTTCATGCTGTGTTTTGCCGCCACCAGTGTGGCAACGCTGTACCACTATGCATTTGGATGGGCCGCGCCGTACGACCTGCCCAGCCTGCCCAAGCTGCTTGGGCTGGTGGGGGGCGTGGGTCTGGCGCTGGGCACGGCAGGCCTGTGGCGGCTGAACCTGAAACGCCACCCCGCCCATGGCGACGCTGCACAAAAACCGATGGATCGTGGCTTTATCGCGCTGCTGTTCCTCACCGCCACCAGCGGCCTGGCCCTGTGGGCAGCGCGGGGCACACCCGCCCTGGCACTGCTGTTGTGCCTGCACCTGGGTGCGGTGATGGCGCTGTTCGCCACCATGCCTTACGGCAAGTTTGGGCACGGCATTTTCCGCACAGCGTCGCTCTTGCGCCATGCCGTAGAGAAGCGCCAGCCCAACCCCATTGGCCTGGGTGCCGACTGAGATTCCCAACCCCGAGGAGATTCCACGATGAAGACAAAACAACTGCTGCGCCGCACGGCGCTGGCGGCGGCCACGCTGTGGCTGACTGGCACCGCCCTGGCCCAGGACTTCCCGCCCAAGAAACCTGTGACATTGGTGGTGGGTTTTGCCGCTGGCGGCGCGGCCGATGCAGCGGCGCGCCTGATTGCCAAGAAACTGGGCGACAACATCGGCCAGCCGGTGATTGTGGACAACAAGGGCGGTGCGGGGGGCAACATCGCCCACCAGTTCGTGTCCCAGGCCGTGCCCGACGGCACGGTGCTGCTGTTCGGCTCGGTAGGGCCACTCACCATTGCCCCGCACCTGATGAAACTGCCCTACGACCCGTTCAAGGATCTGGCACCGATTTCCGGCGGGGTGTATTTCCCCAACGTGCTGGTGGTGCACATGGGCACGGGGGTGAGGACACTGGCCGAGTTTGTGCAGCTGTCCAAGAAGAAACCGGGCAGTGTGGACTTCGCCTCCACCGGTGCCGGGTCGGCTTCCCATCTGGCAGGCGAGTTGTTCAACCAGCGCGCGGGCATCGACATGGTGCACGTGCCCTACAAGGGCGGCGCACCGGCCTTGCAGGACTTGCTGGGTGAACGTGTGGCTTCGTATTTCTCGGCGCCACCCACCGCCATGCCCCATGTGGAGGGCGGCAAACTGGTCCCGCTGGCCACCACCGGGCTCACGCGCCCGGCCTACCTGCCCAACGTGCCCACGGTGGCCGAATCGGGTTACCCCGGATTCGAGGCGCTGAACTGGTATGCGTTTGTTGCGCCTGGCAAGACCCCCGCACCCCTCCTGGACCGCTGGAACCAGGAGATAGTCAAGGTGTTACACGACCCGAGCGTGAAGGAGGCGCTGGATAAACATGGACTGACGCCCCAGCCCACCACACGTGCCGAACTGGCCGCCTTCATGAAGAAGGAGTCGGCCCAGTGGGGGGCGATCGTGCGCGAGCGCAAGATCACGGCGCAGTAGGCGAAGGCCGCTGACGGGGGAGGCGGCTCACGCCCCGCCCGTCACCAGCTTGTGCACCAGGTCTGCTGTGGTGGCCGCTTTGTATTTGCGCATCAGACGGGCGCGGTACACCTCGACCGTGCGGTGGCTGATGCCCAGCGCGCGGGCTATCTCCTTGGAGGTCTTGCCGCCGCCCATCAGGTGGGCTGCCACCTCACGTTCGCGGGGGGTGAGTTCGGCCTTGACGGTGCGGCGGGCGCTCAGGTCTTCAAACGACCAGATGCCTGCTGCGTGCGGCGCGCTGCGGTTCAGGGCGCGGCCGCTGACGTGGCACCAGAACAGCTCGCCGGTGGCGCGTTTCATCACCCGGTCGTCCGCGTAGTGGCCGGATGTGTTCAGGATGGGCAGCATCCGTGCGCCCAGGCGTTCGTACTCGGCTGCACTGGGGTACAGCACCTGGAACGACTGGCCGAGCAGCACCTCGCGCGACGCGCCAAACATGTCGCACAGGTGCTGGTTACAGTCCACAATGGCACGGTTGCGCGACAACACCAGGCCCACAGGGGCCAGATCGAAGGCAAGTTTGTAGTCAACATCCATCGGGATACTCTTTACGGAAAACTACGTAGGGTTCTGGCGAGTATCGTCCCACATGCAATCCGTTTTGCAACGCGTTTTGCAACCTGTTTTTCCACTTCCAGCGGAGACTTCTGTGAACAAAATTTTTCCATCGGCTGACAAGGCCCTTGAAGGTGTCGTCCAGGACGGCCAGCTCATGGCCGTGGGCGGCTTTGGCCTGTGTGGCATTCCTGAAGCCTTGATCGACGCGCTGCGCGACTCGGGCAAAAAAGACCTGACGGTTATCTCCAACAACGCGGGTGTGGATGGCTTTGGCCTCGGCAAGCTGCTGGAAACACGCCAGATCAAGAAGATGATCTCCAGTTACGTGGGGGAGAACAAGGAATTCGAGCGCCAGTACCTTGCTGGGGAGCTGCAACTGGACTTCACGCCCCAGGGCACGCTGGCTGAAAAGCTGCGCGCAGGCGGCGCGGGCATCCCCGCCTTTTTCACCAAGACCGGTGTGGGCACCCAGGTGGCCGAGGGCAAGGAGCTGCGTGACTTCGACGGTGAAACCTATGTGATGGAACACGCACTGGTGCCCGACGTGGCACTGGTGAAGGCCGACGTGGCCGACAAGTCTGGCAACCTGCGCTTTCGCCTGACGGCCCGCAACTTCAACCCCGCCGCCGCGATGGCGGGCAAGGTGTGTATCGTTGAGGTGGAGAAGATTGTGGAAGTGGGTGAACTCGCCCCGGACGACATCCACCTGCCTGGCATTTATGTGCACCGCATCGTGCTGAATGCCACCCCCGAAAAGCGCATCGAAAAACGCACGATCTCTGAAGGAGCCAAATAATGCCCTGGACCCAAGACCAAATGGCGGCACGTGCCGCACAAGAGCTGGAAGACGGCTTCTATGTGAACCTGGGCATTGGTATCCCCACGCTGGTGGCCAACCATACCGGTGACAAGGAAGTCTGGCTGCAGTCCGAAAACGGCATGCTGGGCATCGGCCCGTTCCCGACCGACGACAAGGTGGACGCCGACCTCATCAACGCGGGCAAACAAACCGTGACCACGCTGCCCGGCAGCGCCATCTTCGGCAGCCACGACAGCTTTGCCATGATCCGCGGCGGCAAGATCAACCTGTCCATCCTGGGTGCGATGCAGGTCAGCGAAAAGGGCGACCTCGCCAACTGGATGATCCCCGGCAAGATGGTCAAAGGTATGGGCGGCGCGATGGACCTGGTGGCAGGCGTGAAGCGTGTGATCGTGCTGATGGAACACGTGGCCAAGAAGAAAGACGGCACCGAAGACCTGAAGATCCTGAAAAACTGCAGCCTGCCGCTGACCGGTGTGGGTGTGGTGGACCGCATCATCACCGACCTGGCCGTGATCGACGTCACCCCTGCTGGTCTGAAGGTGGTGGAGCTGGCGCCGGGCGTGAGCTTTGAGACGCTGCAGGCCAAGACGGGTGCGCCGCTGTTGCAGTAAGCACATTTACAAGGAAGAAGGTGCCATAGGGCACCATGCAAAAAGCCACCGCACTCCGGTGGCTTTTTGCATCGGTAGCAGGACATCACCCCGAAACCGCATATGCCAACCCCGGCTCGGTGACTTCCCGCCAAAGGTTGATGGTTATCGAATGAAAGCCAATGCCGTAGATTAAGAAAAATCCACTCGCCACACGTGGGCTGCACGCTGCGCCATAGTTTGCTGCCGTGCCTCCAAAGTGGCCGGAGTCCAGTCAGCATAGCCACTTGACGCTAGCACCTGCGTCAGCCCGTATTGGCTTTGGGCATATACAGCTACCTTGTCTGTCCATTCTTGGTTACCAACCTGTCGGTTAAGGGAAGCCTCAAGCAAAGTGAGATTGCCCAGTCGGTATACAAAGCGCTCTTGCCGTTGCGCATCAAAACTTTCGCTCCAATCGCCTAACGGATTCTCCGGAAGAATGTGTTCAATGGTTCCGGCATCCGTTTCATAGTCACGATGAACTCCAGTTGCGTCTGCCTCCAATTGGCACAGCACATATTTGACCAAGCGTTTGCGCTGGCCCGCGGTGGCAATATCCAAGCGCGCAAAGTCGCTGATAAAAGAACTGTCCTCTACGTAAATGCCCTGCAGCCGTTGAAAAACCTCTGACGGACGATGGATCTGCCCTGTCAGTAGTGCGTTGGCCGCCTGGTGGTACACCGGCTCCAATGCATTGGTATTGAGCCCGCTGACAACCGTATAGCGAAAAGAAAGCACGCTGACCAATTTGAGCACCCGCACGAAGTCAGCAAAATCCAGCCGCTCGTGGGCTGCAAACAGCAGGGGGGTAGGCTGGCGTACCCTGAAAAGCAGCAGTTCACGAATATGCCTGCGCGCTTCGGCAGAGCCCTGCCAATATTCGTGCTCAGCATCATTCAGCGCCGCGAAAAGTTCGGCACGGCTCTCCAAGGCTTGCATCAACGCGAACACATCGGCCGCATGGCTGACCTGGACTTGCACTAACTTGAACAAACGTTGCTTGCGCACCTGCGGCGCATCGCACAGTAGGTGATAGCGCAAAAAATCCGGAAACCGTTCCTGCCGCACCACATCGACCAGAGCTTTCCAGCGCCGCTGCAATGCTGTCAAATCCGCTTTGGCCTTGACGCGCGAGAATAGAAAGTTCTTCAGTAAATCGGTGGACGACAGCTCTAGTCCACGTGCATTGAGCGTCTCGAACACCGTATAGGCGCTCAGTTCGTCTTCCACCGTGATCAGAATGAAGAGAAGCTTGCGCGCTACCGTTTCCGATAGCAAGGCCGCCAGTGCCTCGCCGCGCAGTTCTCGTCGTGCCACCAAGCGGGCTTTAAACCAAACAAAGCAATCCCACAGCAACCTGTTGGAGCGGGGCAAACCTCTAGGGTTGGTAGGCGTACGCAACTGCACCAGGTAATCCTGATAGAAGCCGTTGTCCGTTTCATTCAGAAATAACTTACTGCTCTCCAGCAGGGAAGCTGGGTCTTTTTCGCCAATGAAGCGCTCGCGCAGCCGACGTGCACGATCCTGGTTGGCGGTCTGTTCTTCCTGTGATCCTGTCTGTTCGCCCAGTGTGGCAATGATGGCCAGTGCCAAGATGCTCAGGGTCGCCATGCGCTGCTGGCCATCCACGATCTGGAAATCACGGTCCGATGTGGACTCCACCACCAGTGCCCCCATGTAGTGCCGACCGTCGGGCAGTGGTACCAACTCATCAATGTCATTCCACAGGTCTTCCCATTGCTCCTGCTCCCACGAATAGTCACGTTGAAATGCTGGCACGTGGTACTTCTTGCCGTTCCCGATCAGGTCGAGAAAAGTCACATCGTTTGTCTTGAGCAAATTGGTCTTGGCCATGATCAACTTTCGTGTCCTGAAAATCCCATACGTCTAATGAAGCGTGAAGTCAGAACTTCGGAATCCGCAGCGTTTTGCTGATCATGAGTGTGCCCGACAGCGCAAACAGCAGCACCAGCGGGTGTAACGTGCAGCCCAGCACCGTCCAGCTGCCGCCCCACAGGTTGGCCCCCAGGTGGCCTTGCCAGGCGGCCCAGGCCAGCACACCCACCAGCACCACGCTGGTTGGGATGGGGGTGCCTTCAAAATACTTGACCTTGTTGGCCCCTTCGGACAGGGCCTCGGCCGTGACGTTGTAACGCGCCAGGCGGCTCACACCGCAGCAGACGAAATAAATCAGCACCACGGCGTCCCAGCCACCCTGCATACCCGCCGCAAACGCGAGTGCTGCGGGGGCCACACCAAACGAGATGATGTCGGCCAGCGAGTCCAGCTCGCGCCCCAACGCCGACTGGGTTTGCCGCCAGCGGGCGATACGACCGTCGAACACGTCAAACACAAACGCTGCGGGCAGCAGCGCCGCCGCCGCCAGAAAGTGCCCCACCGTCTGGTTGGCCATAAAAGCCATCGCCAGAAAAATGGCTCCCACACCACACGCCGCGTTGCCCAGCGTGAAGAAGTCCGCCAGATGGAACTCGCGCAGCATGGAGAAGTGTTTTTTGGGGCGTGTGCTCATGGACGTTCTTTCAAAGTTCTTCGGGATTGTCGGTCAAGAAGCCGCCGCTCTGGTGGGCCCACAAGCGCGCGTACAGGCCGCCCTGTGCCAGCAGCGTGGCATGGTCACCTTCTTCCACCACCTGGCCTGCGTCCAGCACGATCAGGCGGTCCATCGCGGCGATGGTGGACAGGCGGTGGGCAATCGCGATCACGGTTTTGCCCTCCATCAGTTTGTACAGGCTGGCCTGGATGGCAGATTCGACCTCGGAGTCGAGTGCGCTGGTGGCTTCGTCCAGCAGCAAAATCGGTGCGTCTTTCAGCATCACCCGCGCAATGGCAATACGCTGGCGCTGACCGCCCGAGAGTTTGACGCCACGCTCTCCCACATGCGCTGCGTAACCGTGGCGGCCGCCTGCGTCGCCCAGGGTCTGGATGAAGTCGTGTGCCTCGGCGCGTTTGGCTGCGGCGACCATGTCGGCCTCGCTGGCGTCGGGTCGGCCATAGGTGATGTTGTCGGACACCGAGCGGTGCATCAGAGAGGTGTCTTGCGTGACCATACCGATCTGGGCGCGCAGCGAGTCCTGCGTCACCTGCGCAATGTCCTGCCCGTCGATCAGGATGCGGCCCCCCTCCAGATCGTGAAAACGCAGCAGCAGGTTGACCAGCGTCGATTTACCCGCGCCGGAGCGGCCCACCAGGCCGATCTTTTCGCCGGGGCGCACTGTGAGGTTCAGCCCGTCGATCACACTGCGACCGCCCTTGGCAGGGCTGCGGCCATAGGAGAAACTGGCTTGTTCGAAGCGCACCTCACCACGCGGCACGCTGAGTGCCGGTGCGTTCGGCACGTCCAGCACGGCGCGCGGGCGCGACAGCGTTTTCATGCCGTCCTGCACCGTGCCGATGTTCTCGAACAGGCTGGTCATCTCCCACATGATCCAGTGCGACATGCCTTGCAGGCGCAGCGCCATGGCGGTGGATGCGGCCACCGCGCCAATACCAATCGTCCCCTGCGACCACAGCCACAGCGACATACCCGCCATACCCGCTGTGAGTCCCATGCTCAGCGTGTGGTTGACGATCTCGAACGCACTCACCAGCCGCATCTGGGCGTGGCCCGTGGCCATGAAGTCCTGCATCGCGGCGCGCGCAAAACCGGCCTCGCGGTGGTTGTGTGAGAACAGCTTGACGGTGGCGATGTTGGTGTACGCGTCGGTCACCCGGCCCGTCATCAGCGCACGGGCGTCGGCCTGGGCCTTGCCCACGTGGCCCAGCCGGGGCACAAAAAACACCAGCGCGCCGATGTAGAGCACCAGCCAGACCAGGAAGGGCCACATCAGCAGCGGCTCCAGCACGGCGGCCAGAACCACCATGGTGCCGACATACACCCCCATCGTGACCACCACGTCGGCCAGCACAAACACGGTGTCGCGCACGGCCAGTGCGGTCTGCATCACCTTGGCGGTGATACGCCCGGCAAACTCGTCCTGGTAGAAGGCCATGCTCTGGCCCAGCAGCAGGCGGTGGAAGTTCCAGCGCAGGCGCATGGGCAGGTTCACGGCCAGCGTCTGGTGTTTCACCGTGGTTTGCAGCGCCACCACACCAATACTCACCACCAGCAGCACGGCCAGCCAGACCAGGGTGGTGCCCCGGTCTTGCCACAGCGTGGCGGGCGGCTGGTTGCCGAGCCAGTCCACGATGCGGCCCAGCACCGCAAACAGCGATACCTCGATGACCGACATGGCGGCCGTGAGCAGCGCCATCACCGCGATCTTGCCACGCACGCCCTGGGTGCAGGCCCACACAAAAGCCACCAGGCTGCCGGGCGGAACGGCGGGTTCGGTGGTGGGGTAGGGGTGGAGCAGTTTCTCGAAAAAGCGGAAAAAACGGGACAAAAACAAATCTCCAAAAATCAACGCAGCACTTCGAGCAGACGGTCCAGCCCACCTTGCTCAATGGACACCTGGGCCTGCGCACGCACCGCCGGTTTGGCGTGGTAGGCCACCGACAGCCCGGCGGCACCCATCATCGGCAGGTCATTGGCACCGTCGCCCATGGCGATACATTGCGCGGGTGTGATGCCCAGCAGCGACGCCACTTCCAGCAGCGTGCGGCGTTTTTCTGCGCCGTCGCAGATATCGCCCCAAGCCTGCTGCACCACCCGGCCGGTGAGCTGGCCGCAGTTCGGTCCACTCTCCACCTCCAGCACATTGGCGCGGGTGAAGTCGATGCCCAGCCGGTCACGCACACGGTCGCTGAAGAAAGTGAAGCCGCCACTGACCAGCAGCACCTTGAGCCCCGCCGCCTTACACGCGGCCACCAGCGTGGCGGCCCCGGGGTTGAGCTGCAGGCGTTCGGTGTAGACACGTTCCATGTCGGCCACCGTCACCCCACGCAGCAGCGCCAGGCGGCGGCGCAGGCTGTCCTTGAAGTCGGTGATTTCGCCCCGCATGGCGGCTTCGGTGATGGCCGCCACCTCGGCCTTGCGGCCTGCAGCGTCGGCAACCTCGTCGATACATTC
>JAGOEY010000042.1 GCA_017997515.1 Burkholderiaceae bacterium
GTGCTGAAAACCTCCCACTCGTGCGGAGAGTCCAGCACCTGCAAACGCTCTTGCAGCGTTTGCGCGGGTTCCGGAGGGTGGGAGCGAAGAGGGGCGAGCGAAGGCGCAGGCAGTGGCACAGCATGCATTCTGGCAGCTTAGCCCCCCATGCAGGCCGCTGCGTTGATATGGATCAAGCGCATGGCAAGAAGACTTTGAGTACGTCATAAGCGCCCATGCGAGGCGCACATGAAAAAGGCCGGCATTCCTGGCAGGAGTGCCGACCTGTGCAGGGCCAAGGTGTTATCAGTCGGCGTAGATGCCTGCGGCCTTGATGGCGGGTGTGAAACGTGCCACTTCAGACTGGACAAACTTCTTGTGCTCGGCGGGTTCCATCCGTTTGTCGGTCACCACCACAGCACCCAGGCCTTCCTGTTTCTTGATGAATTCAGGGTCTTTCAAAGCGGCCTTGAGGGCGGTGTTGAGTTTTTGCAAAACCGGCGCTGGTGTGCCTTTGGGGGCATACAGTCCGTGCCAGATGGTGACCTGGAAGTTCTTCAGGCCGGATTCATCCAGTGTGGGGATGTCTTTCAGCGCTGGTGTCGTCAGGCGTTTGAGTGTGGTCACCGCGAAGGGCTTCACCTTCTTGGCTTCGATCTGGCTGGTGGTGTTGGTGGTCTGGTCACACAGCAGGTCGATCTGGCCACCCAGCAGGTCGGCGATGGCGGGGGCCGTGCCTTTGTACGGAACGGTGGTCATGTCGGCCTTGAGTTCGCTCTGGAACAGCAGTCCACACAGGTGGGATGCAGAGCCCACACCGGCATTGCCCAGATTCACCTTGCCGGGGTTCTTGGCGATCCAGTCGCGCAGTTCGGCGAGGTTCTTGGCTTCGATCTGGGGTTTGCCGATCAAGGTCATGGGCACGTCATTGATCATGCCCAGGTATTCGAAGTCGGTCTCGTAGTTGTAGCTGAGCTTGCGGTACAGCACGGGGGTCGTGGCCATGCCCACATGGGTGACTAACAGCGTATGACCGTCGTTCTTCGCACGTGCCACCTTGGCGTTGCCGATGGTACTGCCGGCGCCTGCTGCGTTGTCGATCACGATCGGGGTGCCACCGAGCTGTCGGCTCATGGCTTCTGCCAGATCCCGGGCCACGCGGTCTGTGGGGCCGCCTGCGGCGAAGGGAACCACGATCGTGACGGGCTTGCCATCGGGAAATTCAGCGGCCTGGGCACCAAAAGAGGCGGCAATCAGCAAGGCAATGGGAAGCAGTTTTTTCATGGTTAGTCCAGTGTGCAGAGAATCTGAGCCCGGATATTAACGGCAAGAACTGCGTTTTCGACATGGCGTATTCACTGAGAAAAATGCCAGAAAATCCTTGTGTTTCAACGGGTTATTGGGAGCCTCACTGGTAGCTACGGATGTCCTCGATGACTTTGCCGTCGTTGGGCAAACTTCCCGGTGCGACCATTTCGATGGCCCCGCGCAACTTGGTGATGTCACGAACGGCCTCACCCGCACGCTCGGCCAACGCCGGGTCGGTGGACCTGGTTTCTAGGCGCAGCGTCATGTGGTCATTGGCCATTTCTCCCCCCACCACCAGCCGGGCCTTGAGCACTTCGGGGAGGCGGCGCACCACCTCTGCGACCTGCCCGGGGTGCACAAACATACCGCGCACTTTGGTGGTCTGGTCGGCGCGACCCATCCAGCCTTTGATGCGGGTGTTGGTGCGGCCCGTGGGGCAGGTGCCCGGCAGCACGGCGGACAAATCGCCGGTGCCAAAACGCACAAGCGGGTAATCAGGGTTGAGCGTGGTGACGACCAGTTCACCCACCTCACCTTCGGGCACCGGGTCGCCGGTGCCGGGGCGCACAATTTCGACAATGACACCTTCGTCCAGCACCAGGCCTTCGCGGGCGGCGGTTTCGTAGGCGATCAGCCCCAGGTCTGCGGTGGCATAACACTGGTAGGCCGCAATACCGCGCTCACCCAGCCAGTCACGCAGTGAGGGGGGGCAAGCCTCACCCGACACCAGCGCCCGTTTGACGCTGGGCAGGGCCACACCCATGTCGGCGGCTTTTTCCACGATCAGCTTGAGGAAGCTGGGTGTGCCGATGTAGCCCGCGGGCTGCAGGTCGACCATGGCCTGCACCTGCTGTTCGGTCTGGCCCGTGCCGCCGGGGAACACGGTGCACCCCAGCGCATGGGCGCCGGTTTCCATCATCGAACCGGCGGGTACAAAGTGGTAACTGAAGCTGTTGTGGATCAGGTCGCCCGCGCGGAAGCCCGCGGCGTACATGGTGCGGGCCATGCGCCAGTAGTCTGCGCGTGTGCCTTCAGGTTCGTAGATGGTGCCGGGGCTGGCAAACACGCGCCGCATGGCGTGCCCGAAGTCGAGCGCGCTGAAGCCGCCGAAGACCTTACCCGCATTCGCCCCATTCCCGTTGGCGCTTGCGCGCGCGGCCTGCTGGCGCTCCAGCAATTCGTATTTACGGGTGACGGGCAAACGCGCCAGCGCTTCGCGGCTGCTGACACTGGCGGCATCCATGCCCGCCAGGATGCTCGCAAACGCGGCGCTGTGCTGTTGCGCGTGGGCGATCTGGCCGGGCAGTGCCGCCATCAGGGCCGCTTCACGCGCCTGGGGGCTGCGGGTTTCCAGGGCGTCGTAGAACGTGTTCATGCCTGGGCTTTCTATACGGTTTTGAATGAAATTGGCCTCTGGCGCTTATCCATCAGGCGCGAGTAGCTATGAAATCAGGAGTATTTGAACGCGTGTGAAAACGGCGTTGCACACAATGCAGCGGTTCCTGGACGCATAGATTGGTGCCAGTGCGTTCTCAAGCCAGCCACCGTTTGCGCCGCTTGTAGCTCTTCACGTCTTTGAAGCTCTTGCGCTCGCCGCCGCCCACGCCGAGGTAAAACTCTTTTACGTCTTCGTTGGTCGCCAGGTCCTGTGCGGCTCCGTCCATGACGATGCGGCCCGACTCCATGATGTAGCCGTAGTCGGAGTATTTCAGCGCCATGTTGGTGTTCTGCTCAGCCAGCAGAAAGGTGACTTTCTCGCGCTGGTTCAGGTCTTTCACGATGTTAAAAACCTCTTCCACGATCTGGGGTGCCAGGCCCATGGAGGGCTCGTCCAGCAGCACCATGCTCGGGTTGGCCATCAGCGCGCGGCCAATGGCACACATCTGCTGCTCACCGCCCGAGGTGTAGGCGGCCTGGCTGGTGCGCCGGGTCTTGAGGCGCGGGAAGTAGGTGTAGACCTTTTCCAGGTTGGCGGCGATCTCGCCTTTATCGCTGCGGGTGTAGGCACCGGTCATGAGGTTGTCTTCAATGCTCAGGTGGGCGAAGCAGTGCCGCCCCTCCATGACCTGCACCACACCGCGCTGCACCAGATCGGCGGGGGTCAGGTTTTCGATGCGCTCACCACGCAGCTCGATCGAGCCTTTGGTGACTTCGCCTCGTTCACCCTTGAGCAGGTTGGAGATGGCGCGCAAGGTGGTCGTTTTTCCCGCCCCGTTACCGCCCAGGATGGCCACGATGCTGCCCTGGGGCACCTGCAGGGACACGCCCTTGAGCACCAGGATCACATGGTTGTAGATGACCTCGATGCCGTTGACGTTCAGGACGATGTTGGTTTGCTGGGTCATGACTTCAATCGTTTTTCAAGAACTTTGGGACTGTTTGCTCTCCCCGGTGAACGCCGCGGAACCGGCTGTGCCGGGCCGCTGGCGTTGCCTGGGGCGTTGTTTAAGACTGGCAGTCGGCCGGGGTGCGCGGCGTGATCTTCTTCTCGGCTGCGTACTTGGCGGCAGCAGCCTTGACCATGGGGCGGATGATCTGCTCGTCGCCCTGCAGCCAGTCACCGGTAAAGTTCCAGTTCTTGCCGTCCCAGGTGTGCAGGCGCGCCCACGAGGCACCCATGTGGTCTGTGCACGAGGTGCTGATCGGGCGCAGCACGCCCGCAAAGCCCAGCGCGTCGAGTTTGGCCTGGGTCAGGTTCAGGTTTTCCAGGCCCCAGCGGACCTGCTCGCCATTCATGATCTTGCCTTTGCCGAAGCGCTCCTGTGCCGCGCGGATACCCTCCACCGCCAGCATGGCGCTCATAGCGCCGCGCAGGTACAGCACCTGGCCCACTTCTTCCTTGGGGCCCGTGCCCTGGCCCTTGGCGTGCACCATGGACAACATGTCCTGCACCACCTTGGCCTTGAAGTCGGCGCTGTTTTGCAGGGTGATGGCGTTGTAGCCCTTGGCGCCTTCGGCTACGTCTTTCACATCGGGCTCGGCACCGGACCACCACACGCCGTACATCTTTTCACGCGGATAACCGGTGGCCTGGGCTTCCTTCAGTGCGGTGGAGTTCATCACGCCAAAGCCCCACAGGATGGTGTAGTCGGGGCGCGACTGGCGCACCTGCAGCCACGTGGCTTTCTGCTCGACGCCAGGTGCCGTGACGGGCAGCAACTGCAGCTCGAAGCCGTGCATCTTGGCGCGTTCCTGCAGGATGGGCAGGGACTCTTTGCCGAATGGGCTGTCGTGGTACACCACGGCGATCTTCTTGCCCTTGAGCTTGTCCAGCCCGCCTTCTTTTTTGCCGATGGCCTGGACGATGGCGTCGCCTGCCACCCAGTAGTTGCCAGCCAGCGGGAAGTTCCACTTGAACACCGAGCCATCGGCGCTTTCGCTGCGGCCATAACCCAGGGTCACCAGCGGAATCTTGTCGGTAGGCGCTTTTTCGGTGATGGCGAATGTGGCACCGGTGGACCAGGGCTGGATCACCGCCGCACCGCCATTCTTGTCCTTCAGGCGTTCATAACACTCCACGCTGCGGGCCGTGTCGTAGCTGGTTTCGCATTCCTCGAACGCGATCTTCACGCCGTTGATACCGCCGCGTGCGTTCACCAGCTTGTAGTAGTCCACCGTGCCATTGGCAATAGGGATGCCGTTGGGCGCGTAAGGGCCGGTGCGGTACGACAACACCGGAATGAACTGCTCCTTGGCTTGCGCCTGCGCGCTAACCGGTGCCATGAGGGAAGCGCCGGAGGCCACCAGGGCCGCAGCGAGTGCCAGATTACGAACTTTCATTTGTCTCTCCTAGAGGTTTTGGAAACTGAAGCACGACCACAACACACACGAAAACAGAAAAATAGACGACTGCCCAAAGCAGCGGCGTTTAATGGGGAAACGGCCACAGGCGCAGCTTCTGTTTGCCGATGGACCAGAGCTTGGCCAGGCCATGGGGCTCGACGATCAGGAACCACACGATCAGCGCACCGAACAACATCAGCTCGATGTGCGAAACGGTTGCTGTGGACATCTCCACGCCCACCAACAGGGCCAGCGCCGGCAGGAACTGCGACAGGAAGATCGGCAGCACGACGATGAACGCTGCACCAAAGAAGCCCCCCATGATGGAGCCCATGCCCCCCAGGATGACCATGAACAGCAGCCGGAACGACAGGTCCACCGAGAAAGCGGCGGGCTCCCAGGCGCCCAGGTAGAAGAAGCCCCAGAGTGCGCCTGCCACACCGATGACAAAAGAGCTCACGGCAAACGCAGTCAGCTTGGCGTACATGGGGCGGATGCCGATCACCGACGCTGCCACGTCCATGTCGCGGATGGCCATCCATTCGCGGCCGATGGCACCCCGTACCAGGTTCTTCACCGCCAGGCAAATGACCGCCAGCACCGACAGGCAGAACAGGTATTTGGAGACGTCGCTCTGCAGTGGCATACCGAACACCTGCAACTGGGACACCGCCACCGTGCCGGACGCGTTGTCCAACGTGAACCATTTGATGCGCAGGAACATCCAGTCAGAGAAGAACTGCGCAGCCAGCGTGGCCACCGCCAGGTACAGGCCCTTGACACGCAGGCTGGGCAGGCCGAACAGGATGCCGAAGACCGTGGCGCACAGCCCACCCAGAATCAGCGAAGGGATGAGCGGCATGCCTGGAATACGCATGAAGATGTTGTAGGCACCATACGCACCCACGGCCATGAAGGCCCCGGAGCCCAGTGAAATCTGGCCGCAGTAACCCACCAGCACATTCACCCCCACGGCGGCAAGCGACATGATGAGGAAAGGCAGCAGCACGGCGCGAAACATGTAGTCGCTGGCCGTCAGGGGCACCACAACGAAGGCCAGCACCAGCAATGCCAGCATGGCCCAGCGGTCCTGGCGGATCGGCAGGATTTGCTGGTCGGCCCGGTAGCTGGTTTTGAACTGCCCGTTTTCTCTATAAATCATGTCGTGTCCCGCTTAAAAATGGAGGCTGTACCTTCTAGTGGGAACCATGGAACCGGCTCTGCCGGGCCATAGGTACCGCCCCCTGCAAGGGGGTTGGCGTAGCGGAACGAAGTCCGCGAAGCCTGGGGGTGTACTTGTTCATACGCGATCAATAATTTTTTCGCCAAACAGCCCTTGCGGCCGGATCAGCAGGAAGCCCAGCGCCAGCACATAGGCAAACCAGATCTCGATGCCTCCGCCGACGAACGGGCCCAGGTACACCTCGGACAGCTTCTCGCCGACGCCGATGATCAGCCCGCCGATGATTGCGCCGGGCACCGAGGTGAGACCACCCAGGATGACCACTGGCAGGGCCCGCATGGCCACCGTGGCCAGCGAGAACTGCACGCCCAGCTTGCTGCCCCAGATCATCCCGGCCACCAGTGCCACGACACCGGCCACAAACCAGACGATGACCCAGATGCGGTTGAGCGGAATACCGATGGACTGGGCCGCCTGGTGGTCGTCAGCCACGGCGCGTAATGCACGGCCGGTGGAGGTTTTCTGGAAGAACAGGCTGAGCAGCACCACCAGCAGGGCTGCGATCAGTGCTGCTATCAGGTCTTCCTTGTTGATCAGAATGCCACCCTGGAACAGGGAGTCCAGCACGAAGATCGGGTCTTTGGGCATACCAATGTCGATCTTGTAGATGTTGCTGCCAAAGATGGTTTGCCCCAGGCCTTCCATGAAATAGGTGATACCCAGCGTGGCCATCAGCAGGGTGGCACCTTCCTGGTTGACCAGGTGGCGCAGCACCAGCCGCTCGATCAGCCAGGCCATCAGGAACATGATGAAGGCCGCAATGAGGAAGGCGCCAATGTTGGCCAGGGTGCGGCTCTCGATGCCTGTCCATTGCGGAATCCATTCGGCAAACCGGGCCATGGCCAGTGCCGCGAACAGCACCATCGCACCTTGCGCAAAGTTGAAGACACCCGACGCCTTGTAAATCAGCACAAAGCCCAGTGCCACCAGCGAATACAGCATGCCGGCCATCAGGCCACCGAGCAGTGTTTCTAAAAAGAATGCCATTTTTTTCTCCTCAGTGGCTCGTGCCAAGGTAGGCGCTGATGACGTCCGGGTTGGCGCGCACCTCTTCGGGTGTGCCGTCGCCAATCTTCTTGCCGTAGTCCAGCACCACCACGCGGTCGCTGATGTCCATGACCACCCCCATGTCGTGTTCGATCAAGACTACGGTGGTGCCAAACTCGTCGTTCACGTCCAGCACGAAGCGGCACATGTCCTGTTTCTCTTCCACGTTCATGCCGGCCATGGGCTCGTCGAGCAGCAGCACCTGCGGCTCCATGGCCAGGGCACGGCCCAGGTCCACGCGTTTTTGCAGGCCGTAGGGCAACTGGCCCACAGGTGTCTTGCGGTAAGCCTGGATTTCGAGGAAGTCGATGATGTGTTCGACGTATTCGCGGTGGCGTGTTTCTTCACGCTCTGCGGGGCCGATCCGCAGCGCCTGCATCAGCAGGTTGCTTTTGATCTTGAGGTTGCGCCCGGTCATGATGTTGTCCACCACACTCATGCCCTTGAACAGCGCCAGGTTCTGGAAAGTGCGCGCCACACCCATCTCCGCCACTTGGCGCGAGTTCATGTGGCTGAAGGTTTTGCCCCGGAAGGTGATGGAGCCTTCCGAAGGTGTGTAGACCCCGTTGATGCAGTTCAGCATCGAACTTTTGCCCGCGCCGTTGGGGCCGATGATGGCGCGGATCTCATGCTCACGCACGTTGAACGAAATGTCTGTCAACGCCTTCACGCCGCCAAATCGCAGGCTGATGTTGTTGACGTCGAGGATGACGTCGCCGATCTTCTTGCTCATGGAGCCCCCACGCTTGTCATTTCATGTACTGCGCTGCCCCCCGAGGGGGCCTTCGCAACTTGGAGCGGTCCGGCGTTGCTCATGCTGCAGCCTTCACAGGGGCAAAGGTTTTTGCGTCGGATATCTTGAGGGTGGCGCTTACGCTGCCCGTGCGTCCGTCTTCAAACTTCACTGCGGTTTCGATGAACTGTTCTGTTTTGTCGCTGTACAGCGCATCCACCAGCGGTTGGTATTTCTCGGCGATAAAGCCGCGGCGGACCTTGTTGGTGCGGGTCAGCTCGCCGTCGTCGGCGTCCAGCTCCTTGTGCAGCACCAGGAAGCGGCTGACCTGGCTGCCCGCCAGCAGCGTGTCCACCGAGAGGTCGGCGTTGACCTTCTCCACACACTCGCGGATGAGTTGGTACACCTCGGGTTTCTGTGCCAGATCGGTGTAGCCCGCATAAGGCAGGTTGCGGCGCTCGGCCCAGTTGCCCACGGCATCGAAGTCGATGTTCACCATCACACAGGCTTTTTCGCGCTGGTCGCCATAAGCCACCACTTCCTTGATGTGCGGGAAAAACTTGAGTTTGTTCTCCACATACTTGGGCGCAAACATGGCGCCGTCGTTGCTGCCACCCTTGATGCGGCCCACGTCTTTCACGCGGTCGATGATCTTGAGGTGGCCATGGCCGTCGATGAAGCCCGCATCACTGGTGTGGTACCAGCCGTCGGTGGTCAGCACCTCGGCGGTGGCGGCCGGGTTCTTGTAGTACTCCTTCAGCAGTCCGGGAGACTTGACGAGAATTTCGCCGTTGTCAGCGAGTTTGATTTCCACACCCCGGCACGGCACACCCACGGTGTCGGAGCGGGCCTCGTTGTCGGGCTGCAGGCACACAAACACGGCGGTTTCGGTCGAGCCGTACAGCTGTTTGAGGTTGATGCCAATGGAGCGGTAAAACGTGAACAGATCCGGCCCAATCGCCTCACCCGCCGTGTAGGCAATCCGCACGCGGCTCATGCCGAGGTTGTTGCGCAGCGGGCCATACACCAGCAAGTTGCCCAGCCCGTACAGCAGGGTGTTGCCCAGGCCAATCGGTTTGCCGTCCATCCGTGCCGGGCCCACACGTTGGGCCACATCCATGAAGGCCTTGAACATCTTGCGTTTGAGTGCACCCGCGTCTTCCATACGGATCATCACACTTGTCAGCAGGCCTTCAAACACGCGGGGCGGCGCAAAGTAATAGGTTGGGCCAATCTCTTTCAGGTCGATCATCACCGTGCTGGCGGACTCGGGGCAGTTCACCACATAGCCACAGGCCAGCCACTGCGAGTAGCTGAAGATGTTCTGGCCAATCCAGGCCGGTGGCAGGTAGGCCAGCACTTCTTCATCGCTGGTGAGTTTGTCGAATTCGGCACCCGCCTGGGCACGGTCAATCAGGCTGCTGTGGGTGTGCACCACCCCTTTCGGGTTGCCTGTGGTGCCGGACGTGAAAAACATCGCTGCCACATCGGTAGCGTGTGCCTTGGCAACCTCGTCCTTGAAGAAGGTGGGGTTGCTGGCCGCGAAGCTCTTGCCCGCTGTGAGCAGCTCATCCAGCGCTGTCAAACCGGCTTCGTGGTAGTTGCGCAGGCCGCGTGGGTCGTCGTAGTAAATGTGGGCCAGTTGCGGGCAGCTTTCGCGCACCTCCAGCATCTTGTCGACCTGCTCCTGGTCTTCCACGAGGCAGAAACGCACCTCGGCATTGGTGATCGGGAACACACACTCTGCGGCCGCCGCGTCCTGGTACAGCGGCACGGGGATGGCCCCCAGCGCCTGCGCCGCCAGCATGGTGGCCGACAGGCGAGGGCGGTTGGCGCCGACGACGATCATGTGTTCACCCCGCTGCAGCCCGGCTTGGTGCAGGCCACAGGCCAGGTGTTCCACCAGCGTGGCCATGTCGGCCCAGCTGCGGGTTTGCCAGATGCCGTATTCCTTCTCGCGCATGGCGGGCGCACCGGGGCGCTCGGTGGCATGTTTGAGCAGCAGCCGGGGGAACGTGCTGGCCTCTGCGGTCGCGGTGGTCTGCAT
>JAGOEY010000258.1 GCA_017997515.1 Burkholderiaceae bacterium
GACCCAGTACGGATCGGGCAGGCTGCCCTGCACTTCACCTTCCAGCGTCAGCTTGCCGTCACCGACCACATCCACCTCGTAGTCCAGCACGGCCAGGCTGCGGTACAACTCGCCACCCCGGGCCAGGGTGACGGTGCTGACCTGGGTGTTGAGGGATTTGGGATCGATAAAAAGCGGGACACGCGCCATGGGGGCAAGGGGGTTCATTCGGAGGTGGGGGCTGCGGTGGGAGCGGGCACGGTGCCGCTGAAAGGGCGTGACATGGCCAAAGCCGGGGGCGAATTATCGCCGCCTTGTGAGCGTTATTCCGCCAGAGGCCCCTATTTCGATGGTCTTTTGCCGTACGGCAGCACCGTGTACCCGTGTCGCTTACCCGCGTGCGCCCTGCTGCATACCTTCGGCCACACTGGTGTTGGTGAACAGCGGCGACGACACACTGGCCATGGCCAGCTCACCGGCAGCGTGCAGTAACGCGGGGCCAAACTCGACCAGGCGTTGCTCGGTCAGTCGCAGGGACGGGCCTGCAATCACCACCACCCCCGTGGCAGCCTCGCCGCGCAGCTGCACGGGGGCGGCCATGCCACTCATGCCGGGCGCGAACATGTCGCGCACCACGCTGAAGCCACGTTTGCGGTGTTCGTCCAGCAGGGCCTGCAGGTCTTTGATGGTTGCAGGCGCGTCGGGGCCGAAGTTATCGGAGCGGCCCAGGCCCTGGCGGGCCACGGCCTCGATGGCCCGGTCGTCCGACAGCGTCATCAGCCAGGCGTGGCCTGCAGCGCTGCAAGACAGCTTCAGATCCATACCCATGTCCGGGTCGTAACGCAGGCCGGAGCGTGCGCCCTGCTCTTTGGCCACCAGGGTCAGGCGGTCGCCGTCCACCACGGCCAGGCGCACCAGTTCACCGGTGATTTGGGCCAGGTCGGCCAGGATGGGCTGGGCAATGTCCACCACGCCCGATTTGCTGAGAAAACTGAGCCCCATCGACGCGAGTTTGGTGGTGAGGGCGTAGTCGCCGTGCTGCACGGTCTGGCGGATGTAGCCGTATTTGGCCAGCTCGCCCAGCAGGCGGTGGCAGTTGCTGCGCGGCAAATTCAGGTCGGTGGACAGCTTGGCCAGCGCAATGCCGTGGGGGTGCTGGGTGAGGTATTCGAGGATGGCCAGTGATTTTTCAAGTGCGCCGCTCATGCCAGCTCCTGTGCGAAGAAGCGGGAATCATATCTGTTCATTTTCTGAACGGTGTAATAAATCTGAATGGCGTTCAGTTTTTATTCAAATTTGTTTCAAGTTTGTCTATCATCCGCTCGCAGACGCACTGGCACACCCGTTGTGCCATCCACCTCCTCACCAGAAAGGAACCCAATGAAGACAAACCTGCTGCGCCGCCACCTCACCTGTGGTGCCCTCGCCCTCTCCGGCTTGCTGCTGACCCTGGGCGCCGCCCAGGCCCAGGACATCCAGGACATCCAGGACCGCAACCTGAAGTTTGCGTTCAGCCTGGCCAAGGACCACCCACTCGGCCAGGGCGCACAAAAGTTTGCCGACCTGGTCGCAGAAAAAAGCGGCGGCAAGATGAAGGTCAGCCTGTTCCCCAACGCCGTGCTGGGCGGTGACCCCCAAAACCTGTCGGCCGTGCGCGGCGGCACGCTGGACTTCACGTCGATGGCCACCGGTTTGCTGGCCGGGCTGGACAAAGAGTTCATGGTGTTTGACTTCCCCTTCCTGTTCGAGAACGCCAAAGAGGCCTATGCAGTTTCCGACGGCCCCGTGGGCACACGCCTGCTGGGCAAGCTGCAGAACCATGGCCTGGTGGGCCTGGGCATCTGGGATCTGGGCTTTCGCAACATGACCAACAGCCGCCGCCCCATCACCAAGCTGGAAGACGTGGAAGGCCTGAAGATCCGCGTGATTGCGTCCCCGATCTACCTGGAACTGTTCAAAACACTGGGTGCCAACCCGGTGCCGATGACGTTTGGCGAGGTGTATGGCGCGCTGGAATCCAAGGCGATTGACGGGCAGGACAACCCCGTGGGTGTGATCGAATCCGCCAAGTTTGCCGAGGTGCAGAAGTACATGTCGCTGACCCGCCATGTGTACACCGGCATGCCTTTTCTGATGAGCAAGAAGACCTGGGACAGCATGTCGCCCGCCGAACGCAAGATCATCACCGACGCGGCCGCCGAAGCCAAGACGGTGGAACGCCAGATCTCGCAGCAGAAGGAAACCCAGGCCATCGACGGTTTGCGCAAGACCATGCAGGTGAACGAAGTGTCCCCAGCCGAGCTGGCCCGCCTGCGCCAGAAGGTGCAGCCCGCCATCGACAAGTTCACCAAGGAGGTGGGTGAACCCGTCGTCAAGGAAGTGAACGCCGAGTTGGCCCGCCTGCGCACCCCCACCAAATAAGGCGGCACACGATGGCTCTTCCAGGCACGGCGGCGGTGGCGATGTGGTGGCAACTTGCCCCCGACAAACGCGCGGAATTTGAAGACTGGCACTCGCACGAGCACTTCCCGGAGCGGATGGGCATCCCCGGCTTCCTGCGCGGCTCGCGCTGGGAGCATGTGGACAACACCCACCACTTCTTTGTGCTGTACGAGCTGGAGGGCTACGACGTGCTGACCTCGCCGGGTTACATGGAGCGCCTGAACGCCCCCACACCCTGGTCCACCAAGATGATGCCGCACCACCAGGGCATGGTCCGCAGCCAGTGCACCGTGGAGCTGGCCCACGGCGGCGGTATGGGCACGGCCGTGTTGGCCATCCGGTGTGCGCCCGCGCCGGGCCAGGGTGACGCGCTCCAGGCCCGGCTGGCACCGGTGCTGGCCACCTTGCCCCACCAGCCCGGCATCACCGCCACCCGCTTGCTGGTCACACGCACCCCCACCACAGCCGCGCCCACACGGGAGCAGCTGATCCGTGGCGGTGACGCCGTGGCCGACTGGGTGGTGCTGGTGGGTGGTTACGACGCGCAGGTGCTGGAGGCTCTGCGGCAAGGTGTGCTGGGTGACGACGCACTCGCGGCAATGGGCGCGGCACCCGGAACCACAGCGGGGGTGCACAAGTTGCGTTATGTGTTCACGCCCGCCGACCGAGCTGCTTTAGGTGACCTGGACGCTTTGGCCTGAATTTACGCATAAAAACAGGCTCTAGCGCA
>JAGOEY010000259.1 GCA_017997515.1 Burkholderiaceae bacterium
GGCAACGGGGCAGAGCGGTGCAACACATCCTCGTTCAGCCACAACGCACTGCGGCGGCCGCGTTCGGCCACGGTTTCGAGGGGCAGCTGTTGGTAGTCGTCGTTGAAGACCTCAAAACTCAGGTCGCCCCGGTAACCAATACGGTGCAGGCGCAGCACCAGGTCGGCCAGCTGCTCGCTGTGCACCCCTTCACCGGGGAACACGCGGAAGGTGCGGGCCGTGGTCATACGCTCTTCAAAACTCGGGGTTTCGTGCCACATGAAGTCGGCCAGCTGCACCAGGAAGATACGGTCCGGGTCGAGGTCGTCGATGGCGTCGAGCGGTGTTTTGGCGGCAAACACATGGAACGAGTCCAGGCCCAGCCCGAGGTTCGGGCAGTCTGCACGGCAGACCACGTCCCAGGCGGTGGTGAACTCGTTCACCGTGCGGCCCCACGACAGGCCTTCGTACGCCACCTTGATGCCCAGCGGCAAGGCCAGCATGGCGAGTTTGCGCAGGTCGCGCGCAATCACGTCCAGGTCTTGTGTGGCGTGGCGCGAGGTGGACGAACAGGCCAGCAGCACTTTGCTGCCGAGTGCGGCGCACATCTCCAGCATCGACTTGGCGATGTCCACCTTGTACGCATGCAGGTGGCCCGACAGTCCTTCGAAGTCGCGCAGCACCTGGAAACCCGTGGGGCGCAAACCACTGGCGCGCACCACCTCCACCGCCGCGGCCAGGCCCTGCGGGTGGCCCACCACGTCACGCGCGCTGAGCATCACCTGCGAAAAACCCACGGCTTTCATGGCGGCGAGTTTGGCCTCCAGCGGCCCTGCCAGGGTGATGGTGTCCATGCCATAGGTGTCGAGCACATGCATAGTTTGCTCCTTACCCGGCCTGGTGGACCAGCTCGAACGAGACGGAGCCCAGCAGGTTACGCGTCAGCGCGCCACGGTCCTCAGGGTGCAACTGCGCCGACTCGATGAAGTCCACGCCATTGGCCTTGAGGCGGGCCACGGCCGCCGGCACGTCTGGCACACCCAGGCCCACCCGCAGCAGGCTTTCCGCCGCGCCGTCGGATTCCATCCACGGATCGGGCTCGATCACCTGCCACAAAAACTTGCCACACGGGCTGCGCATGAGTTTGCCTTTGGGCAGGATGCCAAAGCGTTGTTCGTCCGGGATGGACTGGAAGTCGAACATTTCTTCGTAGTACGCGAGCCAGTCGGCGCTGCGGTCGGCACCGATGTACTGGACCACACCGAAGTAGCCCATACCTTCCAGCGCAGGCGGTGCCTGGTCCACCGTGGGAATGGCCACAAAGTCGATGTCGTAGATCGAGAACTCTTTCCAGCGATCCACGAAATAAAAGCGGCTGCCACCGGGGCCGTGGATGGCCGGGATGTGCAGCTCCATGGCTTGGGCGTGGCTGGGAACCTCCCATGCGCCCAGCTCCAGGCAGCGGCGGAATGTCTTGTGGGCATCGTGCACCCGAAAAGCGACGGCCGAGATCACGGGTGAGCCGTCCACCGTGGCACTGACCCGTGCGTCATCAGGGTGGGCATTCACCACCAAGTTCATGCCACCTTGGCGGTACAGAACCACCTCACGCGAGCGGTGGCGCGCCACCGGGCGAAAGCCCATCGATTCGAGCACCTGGCCCAGGGCCTGGGGGCGGCTGGTCGCGTATTCGATGAATTCAATACCTTCGATGCCCGCACGGTTGGGCATTTCAGGCACGGCTTCGCGGTTGGCAACGGGCTGGGTCATGGGTGAATCCTTAGAACACGTTCTCAGAGACGGGCAACGGCACGCAGCGCTTCGGGCGTGGTGCCGGGGAAACCAAAAAATTCCAGGTAGGCGGGAATCTGCTCAAACAACATGTCCGAGCCAATCTGCACGCGGCAGCCACGCGCCTGTGCGGCACGCAGGAAGGCGGTCATCTCCTGCTTCATCACCACTTCACCGACAAAGGTGGATGGGGCGATACGCGCCACGTCCATGGGCAACGGGTCACCGTCGTTCATGCCCATCGGTGTGCCGTTGACCACCAGGTCATAACCGGCGGGGTCATTGGAGCCCACCGTTACCTGCAGCGCGGGGTAATGCTGGCGCAGCCGGTCGGCCAGGCCTTCGGCCGAGGCAGCATAGGCATCAAACAAACCGATGGCCCCCACACCGGCCGCAGCCAAGGACGCAGCAATGGCAGAGCCGACACCGCCACAACCGACCACCAGCGCACGGATGCCCGTGAGCTGCAGGCCTTTGCGCTGCACACCACGCACAAACCCGGCACCGTCGAACATGTCTCCGACCAGGCGGCCGTCTGCGGTGCGGCGCACGGCATTACAAGACCCTGCAATCTGGGCGGTGGCCGACACTTCGTCGAGCAGGCCCACAGTGGCCACCTTGTGCGGCATGGTGATGAGTGCGCCACGGATGTTGGTGAGTGTGAACACCGCACGCAGGAAGGCCGGGTAATCGTCCGGCTTACACCCCATGGGAACCACCACAGCGTCGATGCCCGTCTGCTCGAAGTGCGGGTTGTAGATCATCGGTGCCTTGAAGGCGTGGGTCGGGTATCCGATGTGGGCGATGAGTTCGGTGGTGCCGCGGATCATGGTGTGTAAATTTCAGAAGTCATTGCCTGTGAATGAGGCATAAAAAATGCCGCTAGCGCCCTGTGAGCAAGCGCAAGCAGCTATTCAATTAATAGCATAAAACGCTCAACTTCTGCGCGCGGCCTGGGCGGCAGACACGCCCGCGCGCAAACCCAGCAGGTAGCTGTCCATACCAAAACCGCAGATCTGGCCTTTGACGATTTCGGCAAACACCGACACGTGGCGGAAAGCCTCGCGCGCGTGGATGTTGGACATGTGCAGCTCGACGATGGGGCAGGTCAGGATGGCCAGCGCATCACGGATGCCGTAGCTGTAATGTGTCCAGGCACCGGCGTTGATCAGCACCGCGTCCACCTTGTCGGTGTAGGCCTGGTGGATACGCTCACACATGGCCGCTTCGCTGTTGGTCTGGAACGCGTCCACTGTGGCACCGAGCTCCTGGCCCAGCGCGTTCAGGCTGGCGTTGATTTCGTCCAGCGTGGTGGTGCCGTACTGCACCGGGTCACGCTTGCCGAACATGTTGTGGTTGATGCCGTGAAGCATGAG
>JAGOEY010000003.1 GCA_017997515.1 Burkholderiaceae bacterium
TGTCAAACTGGTGGCTACCTGCGTCGTTCAGCACACCCGGCTGCAAACGTGCAACCGCGTCGAGTAAGGCCATCGCGGCGATTTCTCCACCGGACAACACAAAGTCCCCCAGGCTGATTTGCACATCTACATAGGCGTCAATAAACCGCTGGTCGATACCTTCGTAGCGGCCACACAGCAGAACGGCACCCGCACTGGCGGACCATTCAGCCACCACAGCATGCCGCAGCACCTGGCCTGTCGGAGAAAAAAGCACCACGGGAGCACGGTCGGCACGGTCGGCACGGTCGGCACGGATGGCTGCAAGGCACGCATCGAGCGGCCCGGGCATCATGACCATACCCGGGCCACCCCCGAAAGAGCGGTCATCCACACGCCGGTAGTTGCCCTCGGCATAGTCGCGGGGGTTCCACAGGCGCACATCCACACTGGCGGACTCGTACGCACGGCGTGTGACACCACTGGCCAGGAATGGTGCAAAAAGCTCGGGAAACAGGGTGATGACGTCGAAGCGCATGGCAACGGCAAACGGTAACGCCAGTTGTCAGTAATCGGGCTGCCAGTCCACCGTGATGCGGCGCCCTGGAATATCCACACCGTCTACAAACTGGGACACGAAGGGAATCATGCGTTCCAGCGTTTTGCCGTCTTCGGTGTATTCCATCACGAGTACGGTCTGGGGCCCGGTGGACAACAAGTCACGGATCTGGCCGAGTGCCACACCTTCGCGGTTCACCACATCGAGACCCAGCAGGTCTACCCAGTAAAACTCGTCGGTTGCAGCCGTTGGAAAGCTGGAGCGGGGAATAAAGATGCGCGCACCTTTGAGCGCCTCGGCCGCCGTGCGGTCGTCCACATCCTGCGCGCTGGCGACCACCGTATCGGAATGCTCTTTGGCCTCCCGGATGGCCAGTTTGACCGTGCCAACAAAGGTCTTGGGACCCCGCTCTGCAGGTTGTAAGTACCAGCGTTTGGATGAAAAAAGCGCCTCGGGATCGGCGCTGTAGGCAAGGACCTTGAACCAGCCCTTGATGCCCCAGGCGTCTGCGATACGGCCTACCTCAACAGCGTCGGCCGGGAGTTCAGCGGGTTCGAGTCCTGGGAACATAAATACACAAGCATCGGGGCATACCAGCAGGGTGCTGGCCCGCCCCGGCGCTATCAGGCTGCGGCGGGCGCGGCCTTGGCGGCCTGGTCAACCAGACGCTGCACGGTGGGGGAAGCTTGTGCGCCCACGCCGGTCCAGTACGTCAGACGGTCTTGTGCAATACGCAGACCTTCTTCACCACCACGGGCTGTGGGGTTGTAGAAACCGATACGCTCGATGAAGCGGCCATCACGGCGGGTACGTTTATCAGCAACAACGATGTTGAAGAAAGGACGGCCTTTGGAGCCGCCGCGGGAGAGTCGAATAACGACCATGGTTTATCCTTCGGGTGGTGGGTCGAGCCGCACCGTCTTGTGACAGCAAATGGTTCGACACCGGTATTTTCCAGCGCTTGAGACACGCGACATGACCACCCGGTCAGCGACACGCTGCAAAGCCTGCGATTATAGCGCCTTCCCGTTTTCATTTGCCACAAACCTCTGCCCCATGCCACTGATCCGCCCCAGCCGCGACACCGACATTGCCACCATCACGGCCATTTATGCCCACCACGTGTTACACGGCACGGGCACTTTCGAGACAACTCCGCCCACCGAAGCCGAAATGGCCACACGCCGTGCCGACGTCTTGTCCAAAGGCCTGCCTTACCTGGTGGTGGAACATGCCGGTGACGTGGTCGGGTTTGCCTATGGCAACTGGTTCAAACCCCGCCCCGCCTACCGTTTTTCGGCAGAAGACTCGATTTACCTCGCCCCCGGCTCAGCAGGCATGGGCCTGGGTCGTACGCTGCTGGCCGAGTTCTGCATCCAGGCAGAAGCCGCCGGCGTGCGCAAGCTGATCGCTGTGATTGGTGACTCGGCCAATGCGGGCTCGATTGGTGTGCACCGCTCCGCGGGTTTTACGCAAGTCGGCGTTCTGAAATCCTGCGGATGGAAGTTTGACCAGTGGCTGGACGTGGTCTTGATGGAAAAAGCCCTCGGACAAGGCGACACTTCGCCACCGGTCTGATTTGCCCAGATCGGCCTTGAGCCGTCAGGACATCCGTCCGTAGGCATTCACGACCTCGCACGCCACAGGATGCGCCGCATCCGTTACACACCCCCATGAAAAACAAAACCATCGCAGCCTGGCTGACCTTCCTCGGAGGCCCGCTGGGCCTGCACCGTTTTTATTTGCGCGGCATGGGCGACACGCTGGGCTGGCTGCTGCCTATTCCCACCGCGCTGGGCGTGTACGGCATCCAGCGGGTGCAGCAGTTTGGTGTGGACGACATGGGCAGCTGGCTGCTGATCCCGCTGCTGGGTTTCACCATTGCGGCCTGCGCCCTCACCGCCATCGTCTATGGGCTGATGACGCCTGAAAAGTGGAACGCCAAGTTCAACCCCACGTTACCCCCCGATGCCGCCCCCGGCCACACCAACTGGTTCACCATTGCCGCCATCGTGCTGTCACTGCTGATGGGCACAACGGTGCTGATGTCCAGCATCGTGTTCAGCTTCCAGCGTTACTTCGAATACCAGATCGAAGAAGCCCGCAAAATCTCGCAATGAGTTTGCGCCAGAGGAAATTTGAAGAAAATTAGCCTCTAGTGCCCTCTGGATAAGCGGGTAAAGCTATCAAATAAATAGCAATCAACAAAACGCAAGGTGCGCAAAACCGGCTTCGCCGGGCTGCAGGTATGGCCCCCTGCCAGGGAGTTGGCGCAGCGGAACGAAGTCCGCGCAGCCTGGGGGTGTTAAAAAATCTGCAAACTGGCCCAGTAGGCAATCGCCGCCACAAAAGCACTGGCTGGAATCGTCAGCACCCAGGCCCAGACGATGTTGCCCGCCACACCCCAACGCACGGCGCTGGCGCGCTGGGTGGAACCCACACCCACAATCGCGCCGGTGATGGTGTGGGTGGTGGACACCGGAATACCCAGCGCAGTGGCCAGGAACAGCGTCATGGCTCCACCCGTTTCGGCACAAAACCCACCCACGGGTTTGAGCTTGGTGATCTTCTGCCCCATGGTCTTCACGATGCGCCAGCCGCCAAACATGGTGCCTGCTGCAATGGCGGTGTAGCAGGACACGATGACCCAGGTCGGCGGAGCCGCCTCGGTGGTGGCCGTGTAACCGGTGGCGATCAGCAGCATCCAGATGATGCCGATGGTTTTTTGCGCGTCATTGCCACCGTGGCCCAGGCTGTAGGCACCGGCAGACACCAGTTGCAGCCGCCTGAACCACCGGTCCACCTTGGACGGTGCGGCTCGGCGGCAGACCCACGCTACCACCACCATCATCAAGGAGCCCAGCAAAAAACCCAGCACCGGAGACACAAAGATGAACAGCACGGTTTTGAACACACCCGACGCCACCAGCCCGCCGGTGCCGACCTTGGCGATCACCGCGCCCACAATGCCGCCGATCAGCGCATGGGATGAGCTGCTAGGGATGCCGTAGTACCAGGTGATCAGGTTCCAGGTGATTGCACCAATCAGTGCACCAAACACCACATGCACATCCACCACACCGGGTTGGGCAATACCTTTGCCCACCGTGGCAGCGACACTCAGGTGGAAAATAAAGATGGCGATAAAGTTAAAAAACGCCGCAAAAACCACCGCCTGCCCGGGCTTCAACACCCCGGTGGAGACCACTGTGGCGATGGAGTTCGCCGCGTCGTGGAACCCGTTCATGAAGTCAAACACCAGCGCCAGTGCCACCAGCAGCACCACGACCCACAGGGCCACCTGAACTACTTCCATCGCGCCTCCGGGGATCAGGAGTTCTCGAGGACGATGCCCTCGATCAGGTTGGCGACGTCTTCACACTTGTCGGTGATGGTCTCCAGCAGCTCGTAAATGGCCTTGAGCTTGATGAGCTCACGTACATCCGGCTCTTCGCGGAACAGCTTGCTCATGGCCGAACGCATCACGCGGTCGGCGTCGGATTCGAGGCGGTCGATTTCTTCACAGGTCTTGAGTGCAGCTTCCGCAGTGGCAGGCTCGGCAATCTTGGCCAGCATGTACACCGCGTCTTTCAGGCGTTCGCAGCATTTCACGCTCAGCTCGGTCAGCCGTGTCATCGACTCCGTCATGTGGCGCACGTCGTACAGCGCCATGGTTTCGGCCGAATCCTGGATCAGGTCGGCCACATCGTCCATGGTGTTGATCAGGGAATGGATCTGCTCACGGTCGATCGGCGTGATAAAGGTCTTGTGCAGCGTGCGGTTGACTTCCTGCGTGATGCGGTCTGCAGCGCGCTCGGCGTTGTCCACGTCCTGGTTGTATTTCTCGCGCAGATGCGGGTCGTTGTAGTTGGCGACCAGCTGCGAAAACGCCCGGGCAGCTTCCACGATGCGGTCGGCATGCTGGTTGAACATCTCGAAAAAATTGCCCTCACGGGGCAACAACTTGGCAAACAGCATGCGGACTCCTGAACGGGAACATGTCAAAAATATGACGATTTTGCGACAACAGGAAGTTTAACCGTGTGGGCACGGCCTACTTTCACGCCCCTGAGTGCCATAAAAAAAGGCCCTTACGGGCCTTTTTGCGTACATCGTGAAGTGGCTATTCCCCAAGGTAAGCCGCACGCACTTTCGGGTCACTCAGCATCTGTTTGGCGTCACCCGACATGGTGACCACGCCCGACTCCATCACATACCCCCGGTCGGCAATACCCAGCGCACGGCTGGCGTTTTGCTCGACCAGCAGGATGGTCACGCCCTGGGCGTACACGTCTTTCACCACCTCGAAGATCTTGTCCACCATGATGGGCGACAGACCCATCGAGGGTTCGTCCAGCAGCAGCACCTTGGGGCGGCTCATCAGTGCACGGCCCATGGCCAGCATCTGCTGCTCACCGCCGGACATGGTGCCTGCCAGCTGGTCCTTGCGCTCACGCAGGCGCGGGAAGATGGTGAACATCTTCTCGATATCCAGCGCAATCTCGGCTTTGTCGTTGCGGATGTAGGCCCCCATCTGCAGGTTCTCGGTGATGGTCATGCGCGCAAACACGCCGCGCCCTTCCGGCACCATGGCCAAGCCCTGTTTGACCAGGTCCCACGCGCCCTTGCCGCGGATGCTCTTGCCCAGGTACTCGATGTCACCCTCGGAAAACGGCAATGTGCCGGTGATGGCCTTCATGGTGGTGGTTTTGCCCGCACCGTTGGAGCCGATCAAGGACACGAGTTCACCTTCGCGCACCTCGAAATCCACACCTTTGACGGCCTGGATACCACCGTAGCCGACCTTGAGTCCGCTGACCTTCAATAAAACGTCTGCCATCTCAATGTCCTCCCGTGCCCAGATAGGCCTCGATCACTTTGTCGTTCTTTTGCACGGTGGCGGGTGTACCTTCTGCAATCTGTTTGCCATAGTCCAGCACGGTCACCCGGTCACACAAGCCCATGACCAGTTTGACGTCGTGTTCGATCAGCAGAATGGTGCGGTTGTCGTTGCGGATCTGGTCGATCAGCGCCCGCAGCTGCACTTTTTCGGTGGCATTCATACCGGCAGCGGGCTCGTCCAGCGCGATGAGCTGCGGATCGGTGGCCAGCGCCCGGGCAATCTCCAGCCGGCGCTGGTCGCCATAGGACAGGGTGCGCGCCTTGTAGTCGGCGTATTTGCCAATGCCCACATAGTCGAGCAACTCTTGTGCACGTTTGGCAATAGCAGCCTCTTCGGCCTTGAACTTCTTGGTGCGCAGCACGGCGCCAAACAGGCCGGATTGGGTACGGATATGCCGCCCCACCATCACGTTCTCCAGTGCCGTCATTTCGGCAAACAGCCGGATGTTCTGGAACGTACGGGCAATACCCGCCTTGGCCACCTCGTGCACCGCTGTGGGCTGGTAGGGCTTGCCTGCCAGCTCGAAGGTGCCGCTGTCGGGTGTGTAGAGGCCGGTGATGACGTTAAAAAACGTCGTTTTACCGGCACCGTTGGGGCCAATCAGGCCGTACACCTGGCCACGTTCGATGGTGATCCCCACATCGCTCAGGGCCTGCAGGCCACCAAAACGTTTGGAAATACCGGCGACCCGCAGAACCACGTCTTTTGTTGTTGCTGTCATGTCTGTATGTCCTGCGCTGTTCAAGGTTTCTGGACCAGCGACTTGCCGCGCTCAGGCGACGGCCACAGGCCCCGCGGACGCATCAGCATGACGATGATCATGGCCAGCGCAATCAGCAGCTGGCGCAGGATGGCGGAGTCGAGGCGGCCATCGGTCATGGCCTGCAGCGGGCCGGCCACATAACGCAGCACCTCGGGCAGCGCCGACAGCAGAACGGCTCCAAGAATCACGCCCGGAATGTGGCCGATACCGCCCAGCACCACCATGGCCACGATCATCACGGACTCCATGAGGCTGAAAGACTCGGGTGACACAAAGCCCTGGAACGCGGCAAACATCGCGCCACTCACACCACCAAAACTCGCACCCATGGCAAATGCCAACAGCTTCATGTTGCGGGTGTTGATACCCATGGCCTTGGCTGCGATTTCGTCTTCACGGATGGCCATCCAGGCGCGGCCGATACGCGAGTCCTGCAAGCGGTAACAAATCACCACGCTCACCGCCACCAGCAGCAGGAAGAGGTAGTAGTAAAGCGTGACCGATGCCAGCTCGAAACCAAAAAGGTTCAAAGGCTTGCCCAGGTCCAACCCAAAAATCCGGATGGAGTCGATCTGCCCCAGCCCTTTGGGGCCGTTGGTGATGTTGACGGGGTGGTCCAGGTTGTTCAGGAAGATGCGGATGATTTCACCGAAACCGAGCGTCACGATGGCCAGGTAGTCACCACGCAGCTTGAGTGTGGGTGCGCCCAGCAAGGCCCCAAACAGGGCGGCGACTATCGCCGCCGCCGGAATGATGAGTAAGAGCGAGGTGTGCAGCCCATTCGGAAACATGGCGGCAAATGCCGGGAAGGTGTCACTCAAATGGGGCGACGCCATCAGGCCGAACATGTACGCACCGACCGCGTAAAAAGCCACGTAACCCAAGTCCAGCAGGCCGGCGTAACCCACCACAATGTTCAGGCCCAAAGCCAGCAGCACGTAAAGCAGGGCCACGTCGGCGATACGCACCCAGGCGTTGCCGAACGATTGCAGCAACAGGGGCAACAGCATCACGGCAATGGCGCCAATGATCCAGGTTTGTTTGTTGTTCTTCATGGTGACTCCTTCAGGCACGGTCTGCCACGCGTTCACCGAGCAGGCCGGATGGACGCAACGTGAGAACAATGATCAGCACCACAAAGGCAAAAATGTCGGTGTAGTGGCTGCCCAGCAAGCCCCCGGTGAGCGTGCCGATATAACCCGCGCCGATGGACTCGATCAGCCCGAGCAAAATACCGCCCACCACCGCACCCGCCAGGTTGCCGATGCCGCCAAACACTGCGGCGGTAAACGCCTTCAAGCCAGGCAGGAAACCCATGGTGTGCTGCACCGTGCCGTAGTTCGATGCGTACATCACACCCGCAATGGCCGCCAGGATGGCACCAATGATGAAGGTGGCCGAAATGACCATGTCGGGCTTGACACCCATCAAGGCGGCCACACGGGGGTTTTCGGCCGTGGCCCGCATGGCGCGGCCCAGTTTGGTGTAGTTCACCAGCCACATCAGCAGTGCCAGGGACACCGCCGTCAGCCCAAGGATCATGATTTGGGTGGGGGTGATCACTGCACCGGCCACGTCGATCGGTGCACTGGGCAGCAGAGTGGGATAGGGTTTGTAGTTCGGCTTCCAGATGATCATGGCCAGCGTCTGCAGCAGGATCGACATACCGATGGCGGTGATCAGGGGCGCGAGCTTCGGGCTGTTGCGCAGCGGCCGGTAGGCCACCTTTTCGATCACGAAATTCAAGGCTGCCGCCACGGTGCACGAGATAAGCAGTGCAATGACCAGGATCAGCCAGCCGGGGGCTGTGGGCATGGCGTCTTTCATGATCCCGATGATGGTCCAGCTGGTCAGTGCGCCGACCATCAGGACTTCACCGTGCGCAAAATTGATGAGGTTGATGATGCCGTACACCATGGTGTAGCCCAAGGCCACCAAGGCATACATGCTGCCCAGAACCAGACCGTTGATGATCTGCTGCAGCAGGATTTCCATAAAAAGTCCTTTGTTGTTTGACCGGCCCCTCGGAAGGCACTCTTACCTTAGTGCCTATGACCGGATGCCGGAGCTAATCCACTAGCAAAAAACCCGCCAGGCTTTGGCTCGGGGCAGGTTTGGTCGGGGATTGTACGCACGGCCCCGGTGCATGGAAGGGCCCCCGTGCAGCGGGTTTTCCCTCGAAGGGCACCATTTTGGAAGCATGCCACGGGTGGATTAGCGGTTTTCCGCTGCCATCAGGTGCGCTTATGGAAAACAGCCCCACGCTCTACCCACTTATTCCAGTCCGGCGTCTTTGTCCAGCTTGTGCAGATGGGCCAGCTTGTCGGCAATCTTGGCCTCGAGGCCGCGTGGCACCGGCCGGTACCAGCCAGGCTCGGGCATGCCCTCGGGCAGGTAGGTTTCCCCCGCCGCATAGGCTTCGGGCTCGTCATGGGCATAGCGGTACTCCCGGCCGTGGCCCAGCTCTTTCATCAGCTTCGTGGGCGCATTGCGCAGATGCACCGGCACCTCGCGCGATTTGTCCTTCTTGATAAAGGCCTTGGCCTGGTTGTAGGCCATGTAGCCCGCATTACTCTTGGGCGCAATCGCCAGGTAGATCACGGCCTGGGCAAGTGCCAGATCCCCCTCGGGGGAACCCAGCCGCTCGAAGGTGGCGGCTGCGTCGTTGGCCATCTGCATGGCGCGTGGGTCGGCCAAGCCGATGTCTTCCCACGCCATCCGCACAATACGCCGGGACAGGTATTTAGCGTCGGCCCCACCGTCCAGCATGCGGCACAACCAGTACAAGGCTGCATCGGGGTGGGAGCCACGCACCGATTTGTGCAGGGCCGATATCTGGTCGTAGAAGTTGTCGCCACCCTTGTCGAAGCGGCGGGCGTTCAGGCTCAGCGCGTTTTGCAAAAATTCGGTGCTGATGGTGTCAGTGCCAGACGATCGGGCCGCGGTGTCGGTCTGCTCCAGCAGGTTCAGCAGCCTGCGGGCGTCGCCGTCGGCATAACCGACCAGGGTGTTGATGGCGGCATCGTCCAGCTGCAGATGGGCCAGCACCCGCTCGTGGGCGCGTTGCACCAGCAGCCGCAGCTCGTCGTCGGCCAGCACCTGCAACACGTACACCTGGGCGCGCGACAACAGGGCCGAGTTCACCTCGAACGACGGGTTTTCGGTGGTCGCACCGACAAAGGTGACCAGCCCCGACTCCACAAACGGCAACAGGCCGTCTTGCTGGCTTTTGTTGAAGCGGTGAATTTCGTCCACAAACAGGATCGTTTTTTTGCCCCGCGCCAGGTTGTGTTCGGCCTGCTCCATGGCGGCACGGATGTCCTTGACGCCCGCAAACACCGCTGAGAGCGCAATAAATTCGTAGCCAAAAGCCCGTGCCGTAAGCCGTGCCAGCGTGGTTTTGCCCACACCCGGCGGGCCCCACAGGATCATTGAATGGGGTTTACCCGACTCGAACGCCAGGCGCAGGGGTTTGCCCGGCCCGATCAGGTGCGACTGGCCAATCACTTCGTCCAGGCTGGTAGGCCGCAAAGCCTCGGCCAATGGGGCCGCGGGGGCGGAGTGGAACAGGTCATCCATGGTGGTGGTCAGCGAAGTCAGAGAAAATGGTCATCACAGCAGCCCAGAGGGTACAAGGATAAACCGCCCCACCACCATGTACACACCCGCCCCCCACTCCCCCCACGGCATCCACACCGTTGCGCAACTCGACGCGCTTTTTGGCCCTGTTGGTGAAGTCTCGCTCAAGAAAGAGGTGCCATTTATCCACCCGCACTACCGGGCCATGATCGAAGCGTCTCCGTTTGTGGTGTTGGCAACCAGCGGCCCCGGTGGGCTGGATGCATCGCCGCGGGGTGACCCGCCCGGTTTTGTGGTGGTGCAGGACGAACACACCCTGCTGCTGCCCGAGCGCCGTGGCAACAACCGGGTGGACAGCCTGCGCAACATCCTGGCCGACCCACGGGTTGCACTGCTGTTTTTGATTCCGGGTGGGGGTGAAACCCTGCGTGTCAACGGGCGCGCCAGCATCACGGTGGACCCGGCCTTGCTCCAGCGTTTTGCAGTGGACGGCAAACCACCCCAGTGTGTGCTGAACATCCAGGTGGACACGGTGTATTTCCAGTGTGCACGGGCAATTCAGCGGTCAAGACTCTGGCAGCCAGTGGCACCGGATGCCCGACCTGCCGTGCCCACCGCTGGCACCATCCTCGCGGCACTGACGCAGGACCAGATCGACGGGCAGGCTTACGATGCGGCGCTGCCCGCCCGTCAACAGGCCACGCTGTACTGATTCACGCGGCCAGCAGGCATGAAAGATGGCGGCTTATTGCCGCAGCACATCCGCCCCGGCGGGTGGTTTGAACTGGAAGCTGTCAGCGGGCAGGCTGGGGTTGACCTGGAAGCCCGAAAAACTGAGCACCGAGCGCTGGCCAAAGCTGTCCAGAATCTCCAGCACGGCCAGTTCATCGCCCTTGTCAGCGGGCTTGAAGCCAATCCGCACACTTTGCAACTGCCCGTCTTTGGACTTGGGGGTGGCATTCACCCATTGCAGACCATCCTTGTCCGGTGCGGCCTGCAGGGCGAAATCGGCCTGCAAGGCCCGCAGGTCGGGCGCGGCGGCAATCAGCGCGGCGGGCGTGGAGCCCAGCACCTGCGACTGCGGGCGGGCCGTGACCTGGTTCAGGTCCACATCGTGTAACCACAAGGTCTGGCCGTCGGCCACGATGGTTTGGGCAAAAGGCTTCTGGTACACAAAACGAAAGCGGTTGGGTCGCTGGAATTCAAACGTCCCGCTGGACGTCTTGCTGCGCGCGGCCTGCCCGTCTTTCGCGGGGGCTGTGACGACCTGGGTGAACGCAGCCTTGCCGGTTTTCACCGTCTTGACGAAGTTTTCCAAGCTTTCCAGGCCGCTAGCGCATGCCAGCTGTGCGCCAGTAGCTATCAAAATAGAAGCAAATATCTTTTTCATGGTGTTATTCAGCACGTGCGGGCACGAGAATCTCGCGTTGGCCCGCACCACTCATGGCGCTGACCAGCCCCGCTTTTTCCATGTCCTCGACCAGCCGCGCGGCGCGGTTGTAGCCAATCTTCAGGTGGCGTTGCACCAGCGAAATGCTGGCCTTGCGGTTCTTGAGCACGACTTCAACCGCCTGGTCGTACATCGGGTCTTTCTCGCCGCCTTCGCCACCCTCCCCCATGGGATCACCGTCGCCGTCCACAGTTCCCCCTTCGAGCACACCTTCGATGTAATCAGGCTCGCCCTGGGTTTTGAGGTAACTCACCACGCGGTGCACTTCCTCGTCACTCACAAAAGCGCCGTGTACCCGCGTCGGCATACCACTGCCGGGCATGTACAACATGTCACCCAGGCCCAGCAGGGCTTCGGCGCCCATCTGGTCCAGAATGGTGCGGCTGTCAATCTTGCTGCTGACCTTGAAAGAGATACGGGTTGGGATGTTGGCCTTGATCAGGCCGGTGATCACGTCCACGCTGGGGCGCTGGGTGGCCAGAATCAAATGGATACCTGCGGCACGGGCCTTTTGGGCCAGCCGGGCAATGAGTTCTTCGATCTTCTTGCCCACCACCATCATCAGGTCGGCCAACTCGTCGATCACCACCACGATGTGGGGCTCACGCTTCAGGGGCTCAGGGCTGTCAGGTGTCAGACTGAACGGGTTGTAGATGAACTCTTCGCGCGCAGCGGCTTCATCGATCTTGGCGTTGTAGCCCGCCAAGTTACGCACACCCATCTTGCTCAGCAGTTTGTAGCGGCGCTCCATCTCGGCCACACACCAGGTCAGGCCGTGTGCGGCTTGGCGCATGTCGGTGACCACGGGGGCCAACAGGTGCGGAATGCCTTCGTACACCGACATTTCGAGCATCTTCGGGTCGATCATCAAGAGCCGCACGTCGCGTGCATCGGCCTTGTAGAGCAGGCTCAAAATCATGGCATTGATACCCACCGACTTGCCGGAACCCGTCGTACCGGCCACTAGCACGTGTGGCATCTTGGCAAGGTCGGCCACGATGGGGTTGCCAATGATGTCCTTGCCCAGGCCCATGGTCAGCATGGACTTGGCCTCGTGGTACACCTGCGAGCCCAGAATTTCGCTGAGTTTGATCGCCTGGCGCTTGGCGTTGGGCAGCTCCAGCGCCATGTAATTCTTGCCGGGGATGGTTTCGACCACACGGATGGAGACCAAGCTCAGGCTGCGTGCCAAATCCTTGGCCAGGCCGACAATTTGGGAGCCCTTGACACCGGTGGCAGGCTCGATTTCGTAGCGTGTGATGACAGGGCCGGGCGAGGCCAGCACCACGCGCACTTCCACGCCAAAGTCCTTGAGCTTCTTCTCGATCATCCGGCTGGTCATCTCCAGCGTCTCGGGCGACACGGTTTCCTGGCGGCCCGAGGCGGCATCGAGCAAGTCCACCTGCGGCAGCTTGCTGTCGGGCATTTCGGTGAACAGCGGCTTCTGGCGCTCTTTCACCACGCGTTCACTCTTGGGCACGTCGTGCATCACAGGCTCGATCTGCACGGGTTTGGGGTGGTAGACCTCCGTTTCGGTCCGCACCTCATGTAACACCTCTTCGCGCTCGCGGGCGGCCTGTTTGCCAACCTCCAGATCCTGGGCCATTTCGCGTTTTTCGCGCCGGGTTTCGACCAGCGAATACAGCCAGCCGCCCAGCACTTCAGCCGCATGCCCCCAGGAAAACCGGAACACCATGGCCATCCCCACCACCACCAGCACGATGCTGGCCAGGCCTGAACCCGTGAACCCCATCCACTTGACGCCCACAGGCCCCAGCATGTAACCAAGGATGCCGCCCGAGTGGCCTGGCAGACGCCCCTCAAACCGGTACAGGCGCGACCACTCCAGCACCGCGCTGCCGATCAACAGCAGCACCAGGCCGCCCCAGAAAACAGCACGGCTGCTTTTCCAGCGTGGCCCCTCTTCAGGCTGGGGGGCCACACCGCTGCCCCGCATCCAGCGCGCCAGCGAAGCCAGCCAGGCCCGCAGCCCCGCCGCAAAACACCACCAGACGGAAAACCCCAGCAAAAAGTAGCTCAGATCGGCCAGCCAAGCCCCCAGGCGTCCGCCCCAGTTGGCAGCCACCGCACCACCAGCCCCCGAGGTGGACCAAGCCGCGTCGCGGGCGGAATAACTCAACAGGGCCAGCAACCAGAACAGCAGGGCCAGCATGCCCAGAATCAAAATGGTTTCATGCGCAAAACGCGCAGCGGACACAGGTGCAGGAGCCCGTCCTGCGGAAGGAGAAGTCAGGGTTTTGAGGGAGTAAGTCATAACGGCCTCCAGAGCTTACCCCATACACCCAGAGCGCCAACGGACGGTCAAAGGCCTCAAATCAAGGTGTCCATGTGCTCTTTCACCGCCATGGATCCGTCGAGCCGCGGCACCACAAAACCCCGCTCTTCGAGGTCTTTCATGACCCGCGTGACCATTTCGCGGGAGGCCCCCACCATCTTGCCCAAATCCAGGCGCGAAATTTTTTCATTGATGACCAGGTCGCCTGACGCATCGGGTTCGGCGATCTCCAGCAGCACCCGGGCCAGCCGCCCGTACACATCCATCAACGCCAGCGACTCGATGTTGCGCACCGACTGGCGCAAACGCTGCACCAGCACACGCATGACGGCGTAGGCCATGGAGCTGCTGTCGGGCATACAGCGTGCAAATTCGGCACGCCCCAGCATCAACACATCGGTTTGCACCTCGGCACGCACACTGGCGGAATGGGGTTCGTTGTCGATCAGGCTCATTTCCCCGATGTAGTCGCCCTGCTGCAGCGTCGCCAGGATCACCTCGCGCCCCCGCGTGTCCGTGGCCAGCACCCGCGCCCGACCGGCCAGGATGATGAACAAGGCGTTCGACTTGTGGCCCTGCTCCACAATACGATCCCCGCGCTTGAAGCGGCGCTTGACCACAGCGTCGGCCACCTGCTGTGCCTGGGCATCGGTCAAGAGCGAGAACAAAGGAACCCGGCGCAACAGTTCGACGTTCGAAAGAATGGACAACTTCTGACTCCTCTTATCCACCGCAGGGGTGCGTTGAATGGTTTTTTGCAATTGCGGTGATTAAAACTACCACCAACGCCCGGCCGTTCCAGCGGCGATACTTGTCGCCTGTCGCCTCAAGGACGTTCTGTGTCCCCAACGACTTTTTCAGCGATCTGACCAGGGATTTTTACCATGTCCACCATTAAACACGCCAAAGTCCTCATTCTGGGCTCTGGACCTGCCGGTTATACCGCCGCCATTTACGCCGCACGCGCCAACCTCAACCCGGTGCTGGTCACCGGCATCGCACAAGGCGGCCAGTTGATGACCACGACCGAAGTGGACAACTGGCCCGCAGACGTCATGGGTGTGCAGGGGCCGGAGCTGATGCAGCGCTTTCAGGAGCACGCCGAGCGCTTCAAGACCGAGATCGTTTTTGACCACATCAATGCGGTCGATTTTTCGAAACGCCCTTTCACCCTCAAGGGTGACAGCGGTGAATACACCTGCGACGCACTGATTTTGGCCACCGGCGCATCGGCCCAGTACCTCGGCATGGAATCGGAAACCGCGTTTATGGGCCGGGGCGTGTCGGCCTGCGCCACCTGTGACGGCTTTTTCTACCGTGGACAGGAGGTCTGCGTGGTGGGCGGTGGCAACACCGCCGTGGAAGAAGCCTTGTATCTGTCCAACATCGCGAACAAGGTCACCCTGGTGCACCGCCGCGACAAGTTCAAGGCCGAACCTATCCTGGTGGACAAGCTGCACGAAAAGGTGGCCGAGGGCAAGATTGAGCTGAAGCTGTTCAACGTGCTGGACGAAGTGCTGGGTGATACCTCCGGCGTGACCGGCATCCGCATCAAGAACACCCAGACCGGTGCCACCGAACACATTGCGCTGCATGGCTGCTTCATCGCCATCGGCCACAAGCCCAACACCGACATCTTCCAGGGCCAGCTCGAGATGAAGGACGGCTACATCGTCACCCGCGCCGGCCTGCAGGGTTTTGCCACCATGACCAGCGTGCCAGGCGTGTTCGCCGCGGGCGACGTGCAGGACCACATTTACCGCCAGGCCATCACCAGTGCCGGCACTGGCTGTATGGCGGCCTTGGACGCACAAAGGTTCCTGGAACAGTAATCGGACCCGATCAGGCTATAATCGCAGGCTTTGCCGAAACCTGCAGCCTTTGGGCGCGTTCGGCAGCCGGGATCCCGCCACCCGTTTTTGGCGAGGTCAAGCTGTAACCCACGGGTGCAAAACATGCGTTTTGGCCCGTACCAGCTGTATATAGGAGTGTCCACATGGCACGCGTCTGTCAAGTCACGGGTAAAGGCCCGATGGTTGGGAACAATGTTTCCCACGCCAACAACAAAACCAAGCGCCGGTTCCTGCCGAACCTGCAATACCGTCGTTTCTGGGTCGAGACTGAAAACCGCTGGGTTCGCCTGCGTATTTCCAGCGCAGCCCTGCGCCTGATCGACAAAAACGGCATCGACGCCGTGCTCGCAGACCTGCGTGCACGCGGCCAAGCATAAGGAGCACGCACCATGGCAACCAAAGGCGGACGCGAAAAAATCAAGCTGGAATCCACTGCCGGCACCGGTCACTTCTACACCACGACCAAGAACAAGAAGACCATGCCCGAGAAGATGCTGATCAGCAAGTTTGATCCCAAAGCTCGCAAGCACGTTGACTACAAAGAAATCAAGCTGAAGTAAGCTGCGATTCCAAATCAAAAAACCGACCTCAGGTCGGTTTTTTTATGTCCGCAATCTCTTCAAACCTATCCAGGATCGGGGTGCTGCGGCGCGCTGCGAAGCGAAGTAAAGAAGGAAGCCGCCAGCCCTAGGCTGGCGCTGGGTGACATGAGCGCAGCAGCGCGCCGCAGCACCCCGATCCCGTACCCGCCGTCAAAATCAGCGCTGCAAGGGCTGTTTCTCCCCCATCAAACGTGGGCCGAGCGCAATCGCAGCGAAAACTCACGCAAAGCAGCAATCCCGCTCTCCTCCGCCCGGTGGCACCAGGCCTGCAGATCTGCCGCCAGATGTTCACGCGAACGCGAGGTATTGAGCCAGAGCTGGCGCAACTCTTCACGCATGGTCACCATTTTGTCGAGCACCGGGTGGTCGGCACGGGCCTGCTCGACATGGGGGCGGGCGGTTGCGGGCACTTTGTCATCATCGCGGTGCAGCCAGCGTTTGGCGGCCTTCAGGACCGACAGATCGGCGCGTTTGGCCTTGAGCACTTCAATTTCGTCATGGCAGGCCTGGCGCACACCACGCGCATAACCGGCCATCACCTCGTAGCGGTTGGCGATGAGTGCTTCCAGCGTTTTTTCGTCCGCCACAGGTTTCACATCACCGAGCTGCAGTTTGGGCGGCACCTTCTTGACCCGGGCCAGGCCCACCTTTTCCATCAGGCGGATGTACACCCACCCCATGTCGAACTCGTAGGGTTTGACCGAGAACTTGGCCGATGTCGGGTAGGTGTGGTGGTTGTTGTGCAGCTCTTCGCCGCCAATGAGGATGCCCCAGGGTGAGATGTTGGTGCTGGCGTCGGGTGCCTCGAAATTGCGGTAACCCCAGTAGTGGCCGATGCCGTTGATGATGCCGGCCGCCGTGACCGGGATCCAGGCCATCTGCACCGCCCACACCGCCAGCCCGGCCACACCAAACAGGGCCAGGTTGATGAACAGCATCAGCACAATGCCCAACGAACTGAAACGTGTATACAGGTTGCGCTCGATCCAGTCGTTGGGGGTGCCCAGGCCGTATTTGGAGACGGTTTCCAGGTTGTCAGCTTCTTTGCGGTACAGCTCGGCCCCGGTCCACAACACCGTCTTGATGCCGTGGGCTTGCGGGCTGTGCGGGTCGTCCTGGGTTTCACATTTGGCGTGGTGCTTGCGGTGCACAGCCACCCATTCCTTGGTGACCTGGGCAGTGGCCAGCCAGAGCCAGAAACGGAAAAAGTGCGCGGGGATGGCGTGTAAGTCCATGGCGCGGTGCGCCTGGTGCCGGTGCAGGTAAATCGTGACGCTGGCAATCGTGATGTGGGTCGTGACCAAGGCATACAGAACGATCTGCCACCAGGTCAGGTCCAGAAGTCCCGTGCTGAGCCAGTCCACCATCACATCCAGCACAGCCCAGTCAGGTAACAACATAGTCAACAAGCCCTTGGTTCAAAAGGATTTTCAAGAAAAATCGTTTGGCAATCCCGGCATTTTAGGCTGCCATACCCTGCACTTCCACGCACCAACCCCGCACCACACTCTGCAATGTGGCGGGTTACTTCCGCTTCCAGGCCGCCGCAAAAAACCCGTCGGTGCCATGCTGATGGGGCCACAGGCGCAGGTATTCACCACCGGTGGCGGGGCCGCTGCACAGATCAGCGGCGGCATCCACCTTCAGCTGGGTCAGCAGCTCACGCATGTCGAGCAGTTCGAAGTCAGGATGTGCTTTGGAGAACGCCTCGGCAATCTCTTCGTTCTCCTGTGGCAACACGCTGCAGGTGGCGTACACCAGCCGCCCACCGGACTTGAGCAGGCGTGCTGCACTTTCCAGGATGGAGGTTTGCAGGGCCGTCAGCTCCTTCACCGTGTCCGGGGTCTGGCGCCATTTCAGGTCGGGGTTGCGCCGCAGCGTGCCCAGACCCGAACAGGGCGCGTCCACCAGCACGCGGTCGATCTTGCCGGCCAGGCGTTTGACGCGGTCGTCCCGCTCATGGGCCAGTGCTGCGGGGTGCACGTTGGACAGGCCGCTGCGCGCCAGCCGGGGCTTGAGCGCCTCCAGTCGGTGGCCCGAGGTGTCGAATGCGTACAAACGCCCGGTGTTGCGCATGGATGCACCAATGGCCAGCGTCTTGCCGCCCGCGCCTGCGCAGAAGTCCACCACCATTTCGCCGCGTTTGGCGTCGAGCACCAGGGCCAGCAGCTGGGAGCCTTCGTCCTGCACCTCGATGGCGCCACGGGTGAACGCGTCCACTTTGGCCAGCGACGGTTTGCCTTCCAGACGCAAGCCCCAGGGAGAATACTTCGTTGCTTCAGATTTAATAGCTGCCTTCGCAAGCTCCTTCTGCACATCCGCCCGTTTTTCTGTCAAAACGTTGACCCGCACGTCCAGACCGGCGGGTTCGTCCAGCGCGGCCACCAGCGGCCAGAAGCCGTCGCCCAGCTGGGCCTTCAGTGGCGTGACCAGCCAGTCCGGCAGGCTGTGGCGGTGGCGCTCCATCAGGTCGCCGACCTGGATGCTGTCGCAGCGGGCCAGCCACTGGGCCTCCTGGTCGGTCAGCGCCCCGGCCAGGAACTCGCGGCCCTGGGCGTTGGTGCTGTGGGCAAAACCCAAAATGGCCAGACGGCGCTCTTTCGGGCCACTGCCCGAGGGGGCCATGTGGTCGAACAGCAGCTTTTTGCGCAACACGGCATAGACCGTGTCGGCCAGGGCGGTGCGCTCGCGCGGGCCAAAAGTGCGGTTTTCGCGGAAGAAACGGGCCACCGCCGCGTCGGCGGGGTGGTCAAATTTAAGGGTGAGCCGGACCAGTTCGGTGCAGGCTTCCAACAGGGCTTTAGGATGCATAAGCCTCTATTGTCCTCTCCCCCGCATTTCAACCATGTCTGACACCGACCTGCCCCCTCTGATTGAAACCCCGCCCGGCCTGTACCGCCACTACAAAGGCCTGATGTACGAAGTGGTGGGCACCGTACGCCACAGCGAAAGCCTGGAGCCGATGACGCTGTACCGCGCGCTGTACGGAGAGAAAGGCCTGTGGGTGCGGCCCGCAGCAATGTTCAACGAAACGGTGGACATCAACGGCACGGTGCAGCCCCGGTTTGCGCGGGTGGAAAATCCGGCCTGATTTCAAGAAAATAATGGCTGCAGCGCACATCCAGCCTGCGCAGATAGCTATATTTTTAATAGCAATTCAGCTACAGCACGCGGGTACAGGATGTGCTCTTGGGTAATGGTGCGCGCCGCCAGCGTGTCGGCCGTGTCGCCCGGCAACACCGGCACCACGGCCTGGCCCAGAATGGGGCCGTGGTCCAGCTCGGCAGTGACCTGGTGCACGGTGACACCCGCAAACCGGCAACCTGCGTCAATGGCGCGCTGGTGGGTGTGCAGGCCGGGGAACGCGGGCAGCAGGGATGGGTGGATGTTGACCAGCCGCCCCGCGTAATGCGCCACAAACCCCGGTGTCAGAATCCGCATGAACCCGGCCAGCACCACCAACGCGGGCGCATGCTGGTCGATGCGCTCAGCCAGCGCGGCGTCAAACGCCTCGCGGCTGTCAAAGGCCTTGTGGTCCAGCGTTTCGGCGGCACCCACACCCAGCTCCCGCGCCAGCCCCAGGCCAGCCGCACCGGGGCGGTTGCTGATGACGGCCACCACACGGGCGCCCAGTGTGTCGGCCCAGCGCTCCCGCTGCGCAGTCCGCACAATGGCTGCCATATTGGAGCCACCGCCGGAGATCAAAATCACGATGTTCTTCATTTGCCCGGAATTATCCTGCCATGACACTGCTCACCCCTGCCAGCCTTCAGCCTTTTTCGCCCAGCGAGCGCCCACTCACGCCCGACGAGGCACGGGTGCTGGGCACCCTCATGGAAAAAGCCCGCACCGTGCCGGACAGCTACCCGATGACACTCAACACGCTGCTGGCGGGCTGTAACCAGAAAACCAGCCGCGACCCGCTGATGACGCTGAGTGAAGCGCAGGCGCAGCAGGCATTGGACAGCCTGAAAGCCGACCAGCTGGTGCGCGAGAGCAGCGGCAGCCGCACCACGCGCTACGAGCACAACTTCCAGCGCGCGGTGGGTGTGCCCGAGCAGTCTGCCGTGCTGCTCGGCCTGCTGATGCTGCGTGGGCCGCAGACGGCGGGTGAGCTGCGGCTGAACGCCGAACGCTGGTACCGGTTTGCCGATATTTCTTCGGTCGAGGGCTTTCTGGAAGAACTGCAAGACCGCTCGGAAGCCAAAGGCGGCGCACTCACCGTCAAACTGGCACGTGCGCCCGGTGCACGGGAGCAGCGCTGGGCCCACCTGCTGTGTGGGCCGGTTGACGCCAACGCCTGGACTGCGCCCGCTGCCAGCAGCCCCGCCACCAGCGTGCTGGAGTCGCGTGTGGAGCTGCTGGAAGCGGAGGTGGCCCAACTGCGCGGCACGGTGCTGCGGCTGTGTTCGGAGTTGGGGATTGAACCGGCACCCATGTCACAACCCGGACACGGCTAAACGAACGACCGTGCTAAAAATAAAGATCATTTGGAGACAACGTTATGGATTTGGCATTCACCCCTGAAGAACAGGCATTCCGCGAAGAGGTTCGCGCGTGGGTCAAGGACAACCTGCCCGCACGTATCTCGCACAAGGTCCACAACGCGCTGCGCCTGTCGCGCGACGATTTGCAGGACTGGGCCAAGATTCTGGGCAAAAAAGGCTGGCTCGCGTCTGGCTGGCCCAAGGAGTTTGGCGGCCCGGGCTGGAACGCCGTGCAAAAACATCTGTTTGAAGAAGAATGTGCACTCGCCGGTGCGCCCCGTGTCGTGCCGTTTGGCCCGGTGATGGTGGCCCCGGTGATCATGGCATTTGGCAACGCCGAGCAGCAAAAACGCTTTTTGCCCGGCATTGCCAGCGGCGAAGTCTGGTGGAGCCAGGGCTACAGCGAACCAGGCTCGGGCTCGGACTTGGCTTCGGTCAAGACCCGCGCCGAACGTGTGGGTGACAAATACATCGTCAACGGCCAGAAGACCTGGACTACGCTGGGCCAGTACGGTGACTGGATGTTCAACCTCGTGCGCACCAGCACCGAGGGCAAGCCGCAGACCGGCATCAGCTTCCTGCTGCTCGACATGAAGTCGCCCGGCGTGACGGTGCGCCCGATCAAGCTGCTGGACGGTGAATGTGAAGTCAACGAGGTGTTCTTCGACAATGTCGAAGTCCCTGCCGACCAGCTGATCGGCGAAGAGAACAAGGGTTGGACCTACGCCAAACACCTGCTGAGCCACGAGCGCACCAACATCGCCGATGTGAACCGCAGCAAACGTGAGCTGGAGCGCCTCAAGCGCATCGCAAAAACCGAAGGCGTGTGGGAAGACACCCGCTTCCGCGACGAAATCGCCAAACTCGAAGTGGACGTGGTGGCGCTGGAGATGATGGTGTTGCGTGTGTTGTCCGCCGAGAAGTCGGGCAAAAACTCGCTCGACGTGGCGGGCCTGCTCAAGATCAAGGGCAGCGAGATCCAGCAGCGTTACAGCGAACTCATGATGCTGGCTGCCGGCCCGTTTGCCCTGCCCTTTATCGAAGAAGCCATGGAGGCCGGCTGGCAAGGCAACTTCCCTGGCGGCGTCACGGCCAATGCGCCGCTCACGTCCACCTACTTCAACATGCGCAAGACCACCATCTACGGTGGCTCGAACGAAGTACAACGCAACATCGTCGCCCAGACGGTCCTCGGTTAAGGAGACACAAACATGGATTTCGATTTCTCGAACGACCAGGAACAGCTGCGCGACGCGGTGCGTAAATGGGTGGACAAGGGGTACACCTTCGAGCGCCACAACAGCATCGTGCGCGAAGGCGGTTTCTCACGTGCCGCGTGGACAGAATTGGCTGAACTTGGCCTGTGTGGCCTGTACATCTCGGAAGACCACGGCGGTATGGGCATGGGCCCGACCGAAGGCATGCTGGCCATGGAAGAGCTGGGCCGCGGCATCGTGATGGAGCCGCTGGCGCATGCGCTGATTGCAGGTGGTGTGTTCTCGGGTTATGCCCCCGCCGACGTGCAGGCCGAATGGCTGCCCAAAGTGGCCAGTGGTGAAGCCCTCATCGTGCTGGCCCACCAGGAACGTAAAGCCCGTTACCAGCTCGACAAATGTGAAGCAAAAGCCACTCCAGCGCAGGCTGGATGGACGCTGACAGCTACCAAAAGCATAGTACCCGCCGGAGACCAAGCCGATGCCTATCTGGTGCCCGCCATGGTGGATGGCACGCTGGCCATGTTCCTCGTCGAACGTAATGCCAGCGGCGTCATCGCCCAGGGTTACGGCACGCAGGATGGCAGCCGCGCGGCCGAGGTGGTGTTTGACAATGCCGCTGCCACACTGGTCACCCGCGACGGCCTGACCGCGCTGGAACACGCGGTGGACATCGGGATTGCCGCCTTGTGCGCCGAAGCCGTGGGTGTGATGGACAAGACCCTGGACATCACCGTGGACTACATGAACCAGCGCAAGCAGTTCGGTGTGACCATTGCCAGCTTCCAGGCCCTGCGCCACCGCGTTGCCGACGTGAAGATGCAGCTGGAACTCGCCCGCTCCATGGGCTACTACGCCAGCCTCAAGCTCAACGCCCCGCCCGAAGAACGCCGCCGCGCCATGGCCCGTGCCAAGTACCAGCTGGGTGTTTCCATGCGTTTTGTCGGCCAACAAGCGGTGCAACTACACGGCGGCATCGGCGTGACGGACGAATACATCGTGAGCCACTATTTCAAGCGGCTCACGCAGATGGAGATGACTTTTGGCGACACGCTGCACCAACTGGGTGAAGTGTCGGCACGTATGCAGGATACGGCGGGCGTGTTCGCCTGAATGCCCTTTCCGACTCCATGAAAAAAGGGCTCTTGCGAGCCCTTTTTTTATTTGCCGGATCAGAACCCGAGCGTATGCGGCAGCCAGGTCGAAATGGCCGGGATAAACGTCAGCATGATCAGCACGACCAGGTGCGCCAACAGGAACGGTGGCAGCTCACGGGTCAGCGCGGCCAATGGCACCTTGGTGGCGACCGAGGTCACGAACAGCAGCCCCCCCACGGGTGGTGTGATCATGCCCAGCGTGAGGTTCACGATGACCACCATGGCGAAGTGGATCGGGTCGATACCCAGGGCGCTGGCAATCGGCGCCAGGATCGGCACCAGAATCATCACACCCGGCAGCGGCTCCATGAAGATGCCGAACAGCAGCAGCAAAATGTTCACGGCTACCAGGAAGGTGACGGGTGACAGGTTCCAGCTGACGATGGTTTCGGCCAGTTGCTGGGGAATCCCTTCAATGGTCAGCACCCACGCAAACGCAGCAGATGCAGCCACCACCAGTAGCACCGACGCGGTCAACAGCGCAGAGCGGGCGGCGATGTGCGGCAGGGCCTTCCACTCCAGCGTGCGGTACACCCATTTGCCGCAGACCAGCGCATAAAACACTGCCACCACCGAGGCTTCGGTGGGCGTGAAGATGCCAAAACGGATACCCACCAGGATCAGCACCACCAGCATCAGCGCAGGGATGGCCTTGACACTGTTGACCAGCATTTCGCGGCCGCTGGGGCGTGGCTCGCGCGAACGGTAGTCACGCTTCACACACACGCGCCAGTTGACGATGGCCATGGCCACGGCAATCAGAATGCCGGGCGCAAAACCGGCAATAAAAAGGCCACCCACCGAGACGTTTTCGTCCTGCAGCGCGTAGATGATCATGATGATCGACGGCGGAATGATGGGCCCGACGATGGCGGTGCTGGCGGTCAGGGCGGCGGCGTAGGCACGCGAATAACCGGCCTTGTCCATCATCTTGACCATCATCGAGCCCGGCCCGGCTGCGTCGGCCAGGGCCGAGCCCGAGATGCCGGAAAACAGCGTCAGCGACAGGATGTTGGCGTGGCCCAGGCCGCCGCGCAAGTGGCCCACAAACTGCGCCGCGAACCGTAGCAGCACGATGGTGAGGGCACCGCCCGACATGATTTCGGCCGCCAGAATGAAGAACGGCACGGCCATCAGTGGAAAGCTGTCAATGCCGGTAAACATCTCCTTGAAGACGATCAGCTGCGGGTAACGCCCGCCCGCAAAAACGGCGATGGCGGCCGACATGGCCAGAGCAAACGCGACGGGAAAACCCAGCGCCATCAGGACGATGGCGGAGACGAAAAGAGTAATAGCCATGGTGGGTCTGCCTCGGGTTAGAGCGAAGCCGCCGACTCGGCGTCCATCTCGTCGGATGCGACGAAACTGCCGTCACGGACATACCCCCGCGCCATGAACAGCAGGTGGATAAACAGCAGCACAAACCCGGCCGGCATGGCCGCATACACATAAGCAAACGGAATGTCGGTGGCGGGTGTGGTCTGGAACCGGGTGGCCCAGACGTACTGCACCGAGAACCAGGTCATCACCAAAAAGAAACCGCCCAGCCCCACCACAATCAGCAGCCGCAGCGCCCGTGCTGCGCCCTGCCCCACGGCCTGGTGCAGGTTGTCGATGGCCACATGGCCGCCAAACCGCAGCACCAGCCCGGCCCCGAGGAAGGTGCCCCAGATCATCAAATGCCGGGCCACTTCTTCGGCCCAGACGATGGAGTCACCCGTGGTGTAGCGCAGCACCACATTGGCAAACACGATACAGGCCATGGCCAGCAGCAGGATGATGAGCAACCAGCGGTTGGTTGCCACAAGGACGCGCTCGATGCGGTTGAGCATGGTGGGTGGGGTGCCCGGTGGCACCGTGTTCTGAAAAGAAAAGACAAATGCCCGGGCCAAGCCGGGCAGAGGTGTGGGCAGAGTGCCCGCCCGGCAGCGCCGGAAAAGGCGGACTCAGCCAGGGATCACTTGGTGTTGGTGATCTGGTCCAAGGTCTTCTGGCCAAACTTGGCAGCGTACTGCTTGTAGGCAGGCTCCAGCGCCTTCTGGAACGCGGCTTTGTCCACCGACTCCACGACCTGCATGCCTGCGGTCTTGACTTCGGCCAGACCCTTTTGCTCGACGTCGTCCACAAACTTGCGCGACGCCACGGCACCGGCCTTGGCACCTTGGGTGAACGCGGCCTTTTGGGCGTCGTTCAGGCTGCCCCAGAACGCGGGCGACACGATCAGCGCCATAGGGGCGTACACGTGGCCGCTCAGCGTCAGGTATTTCTGCACCTGGGGCAGCTTGGCAGACACGATCACCGACATCGGGTTTTCCTGGCCGTCAATGGTGCCTTGTTGCAGCGCACCGATCACTTCGGGCCACGACATGGGCGTGGGGGACGCACCCAAGGTTTTGAAGGCGGTGATGTGCACGGGGTTTTCGGTCACGCGGATCTTCAGGCCCTTCAGGTCGGCAGGGGTCTTGACCGGGTGTTTGTTGTTGGTCAGGTGGCGAAAGCCTTGTTCGCCCCAGGCCAGCGCGATCAGGCCGCGGGCCTTGAACTTGCCCAGCAGGTCCTGGCCAAACGCACCGTCCAGCACAGCGCGGGCGTGGGTGGTGTCGCGGAACAGGAAGGGAATGTCCACCACACCCACGTCGGGCACGAAGTTGCTCAATGCGCCGGTGGAAACGATCACGGCCTCGACGGTGCCGAGTTGCAGGCCTTCGATCAGCTCGCGTTCACCGCCCAGTGCGCTGGAAGGGAACTGCTTAAATTTGAACGCGCCGTTGGTGCCTTTTTCGACCGACTCGGCCCAGGCTTGCGCAGCGGCACCGTAATGGGAATTCACAGCCAGGGCGTAACCGAGCTTGACGTCTTTGGGTTGCTGGGCAAAAGCAGCGGTGGCGGGCAGGCAGGCAGCAACAGCGGCCAGCACGAGGCGGCGGGAGACAAAACGCATGGGGATGGAAGTCCGATGAAGCCCCGACAGGGGCGGTTGCAACAAAAACGAGCCGCAATTGTAGGGGGCTGTATACAAAGTTGCCGTCACGCGTATTGCAGCACCCGACCGCCCCACCTGCACGCGGACAGATTCAGACCAGAAGCCGCGATGACTTCGGCACGTGCGCCATCAAAAACTCCATCTGGTCCGCCAGGATGCGGCGGTTGCGCAGGATGAAGTCCTCCCACAGGCTGGGCACGTAGGGGGTGTACAGCAGCGGCATGTTCGCCTGTTCGGGCGTGCGGTTGCTTTTGCGGTGGTTGCAGGGTTTGCAGGCGGTCACCGTGTTCATCCAGGTGTCTGCGCCCTTCTGGCCCAGGGGTTTGATGTGTTCGCGCGTCAGCAGCTCTTCGTGGAAATGGTTGCCGCAGTAGGCACACACATTGCGGTCGCGGGTGAAGAGTTTGGCGTTTGTGAGGCTGGGCCGCAGGTCAAACGGGTTGATGTTTGGCACACCCCGGGTGCCGATGATGCTGTTAACGGTGATGATGGACTGCACCCCCGTGACCGCGTTGTGCCCGCCATGGAACACCGCGACCTGGGCACCAAGCTCCCAGCGCACGTCCTGCGCGGCATAGTGGATCACAGCGTCTTCCAGTGATATCCACGACTGCGGCAGCCCTTGGGCAGACAGTTTCAAAACCTTCACAACACGACTCCCTTCATCCACAGCCAAAAAACCACGGGGACGGAACGCTTCATCCAGTTTGAACAGAAGGGGCCTCGCCACGCAATGCACCTTCTGCTGCGTCACAATATACCTTGTTTTTATGACAAATTGGCTTTGCGCGCTGAAAGGACGGGCGCAAGCTGCTATCAAAAAGATAACAACCATGCAAGTCTCCAGAGGCTTTCACCACCCCGGCATTGCACCGGCGTGTGCCCTCACCATTGGCAATTTCGACGGCGTGCACCGGGGCCACCAGGCCATGCTGGCGCTGCTGAAGAACGAAGCCCAGCACCGGGGTGTGCCCAGCTGTGTGCTGACCTTCGAGCCGCATCCGCGCGACTACTTTGCCGCCGCTACCGGCAAGGCCAGCCTGGCCCCGGCGCGTATCGGCACGCTGCGCGACAAACTCACTGAGCTGGAGCGCTGCGGCATCGACCAGGTGGTGGTGCTGCGGTTTGACGCGCGGCTGGCGGCGCAGTCGGCGCAGGACTTCATCAGCGACGTGCTGGTGCGTGGCCTGGGTGCGCGGTATGTGCTGGTGGGGGACGACTTCCGTTTTGGCGCCAAACGGCTGGGCGACTACGCCATGCTCGACGCGGCGGGCCAGGCCCAAGGCTTCGACGTGGCACGGATGAACAGCTACGAGGTGCGCGGCCTGCGTGTGTCCAGCTCCGCCGTGCGCGACGCCCTGGCCGCCGGGCGTATGGACGTGGCCGCGCAACTGCTGGGCCGCCCCTACAGCATCAGCGGCCACGTGGTGCACGGGCGCAAACTGGGCCGGGCGTTGGGCGCCACAGAGGCGGGGGACGACGGCTTCCGCACGCTGAACCTGCGTTTTCAGCACTGGAAACCCGCCGCCGCCGGCATCTTTGCCGTGCTGGTGCATGGCCTGGGCGAAACACCGCTGCAGGGGGTGGCCAACATGGGTGTGCGCCCGTCGCTCGACCCGTCCGACGTGAACGGTGGGCGGGTGCTGCTGGAGACCCATTGCCTCGATTGGCCCCAGGCGCTGGGGGCCGAGGGTGCGTACGGTAAAATCATCCGCGTGGAACTGCTGCACAAACTGCATGACGAACTGAGGTACACCAGCCTGGACGCGTTGACCACCGGCATCGCGAAGGACTGCGAAGACGCACGTGCGTTTTTTGCCTCGGGTGTGTCCCTGCATGGGCAAACCCACCGCCAGACCAGCCGCGACCGAATTTAGACGGCGAGAAGCCCGCCCGGCACACCTTGCCATCCAGCACGCAGCCCGGTGCTGCCTGTCTCGCCCTCCCCGTATTTCCCTCCCTGTTTCGATGACCGCTGCCCCGCAGCGAAGGCCCCGAATTGCCATGACCCAATCTGCAGACCCCGCCAAGACCGACTACCGCAGCACCCTGAACCTGCCCGACACCCCCTTCCCCATGCGTGGCGACCTGCCCAAGCGTGAGCCGGGCTGGGTCAAGGAATGGGACGACAAGGGCATCTACAAAAAGCTGCGCGACGTGCGCGCCGGTGCTCCAAAGTTCGTGTTGCACGACGGCCCGCCCTACGCCAACGGCCAGATCCACATGGGCCACGCGGTCAACAAGATCCTGAAGGACATGATCGTCAAGGCGCGCCAGCTCAAAGGCATGGACGCCATCTACGTGCCGGGCTGGGACTGCCACGGCCTGCCGATCGAGAACCAGATCGAAAAAACCCATGGCCGCAACCTGAGCCGTGACGAAGTGCAGGCCAAGAGCCGCGCCTACGCCACCGAGCAGATCGCACAGCAGAAGCAGGACTTCAAGCGCCTGGGCGTGCTGGGTGAATGGGACAACCCGTACCTCACGATGAACCCCGGCAACGAGGCCGACGAGATCCGTGCGCTCAAGCGCATCATGGAACGCGGCTTCGTCTACCGCGGTCTGAAGCCGGTGTACTGGTGTTTCGACTGCCGCTCGTCGCTGGCCGAGTTCGAGATCGAATACGCGGACAAGAAATCCCAAACCATCGACGTGGCTTTTGAAGCGGACGAGCCTGCCAAGCTGGCCGCCGCGTTTGGCCTGCCCGCGCTGGACAAACCCGCGTTTGTTGTCATCTGGACGACGACCGCATGGACCATCCCCGCCAACCAGGCGCTGAACCTGAACCCCGCGCTGGAATACGCGCTGGTGGACACCCCCCGTGGCCTGCTGGTGCTGGCCTCGGCATTGGTCGAAAAAGCGCTGGCGCGTTACGAACTCGAAGGCACAGTGCTGGCCACCACACTCGGCGAAAAACTTGGCGGGCTGAACTTCAAACACCCGCTGCACGACGTGGCCGACGCAGGCACCGGTCAGTACAGCTACCAGCGTTTGTCACCCGTCTTCCTGGCCGACTACGCCACGGCCGACGACGGCACCGGTATCGTGCACTCGTCCCCTGCTTACGGCGTGGATGACTTCAACTCCTGCGTGGCCAATGGTTTCCACCACGACGACATCCTGAACCCGGTGCAAGCCACCGGTGTGTATGTGGACGAGCTGCCCCTGTTTGGTGGCCAGTTCATCTGGAAAGCCGCGCCCGTCATCGTCGATGCGCTGCGCGACGCAGGCCGCCTACTGGCGACGGAAACCATCACCCACAGCTACCCACACTGCTGGCGCCACAAGACGCCGGTGATCTACCGCGCCGCAGCCCAGTGGTTCATCCGTATGGACGAGGGTGAGGGTGTGTTCACGGTTGACA
>JAGOEY010000260.1:0-1590 GCA_017997515.1 Burkholderiaceae bacterium
CACAAACACATCCTCAAACGCATCATTGGCATGTTTGCGCTGAGCCTGGCGGGCTTTGCGCTGCTAGGCTGGCTGTCGGTGCAGGGCTGGTTCTACACCGGGCTGGGTGTCATCCCCAACTTCCATATCACCGGAGTGGCAGGCGCACCCAACGACGCGCTGGCGCTGCTGCTGTTCCTGCTGGTGATGCCGGTGTTCAGCTTTTTCATCACGCCCGTGTTTGCCCAGATGTCGCGCCGCGACGAGTTCCAGGCCGACGCCTATGCCGTGGCCCAGACCAGCGGCGCTGACCTGCGCACGGCACTGCTCAAGCTGTTTGAAGACAACGCCTCCACGCTCACACCCGACCCGGTGTTTGCCAAGTTTTATTACTCCCACCCCCCCGCGTCGGAACGCTTGGCGCGGATGGGAGCCTGAAAGCACACCATGGCCATAAATATCAAACAAAAAGACTGGTCTGCGCAGGCACGGCGTGCACTGAATGCTACGGAAGTAATAGCAAAAATATCCACACTCGAAGGCTGGAAGCTCAGCGGCGACGGGGCGGATGTGGCGATTGAAAAGACCTTCAGCTTCGCCAACTACTTCGACACGATGGCCTTCGTGAATGCTGTCGCCTTCATTGCCCACGCGCAGGATCACCACCCTGACTTGGCGGTGTCCTATGGCAAATGCACCGTGCGTTTCAACACCCACGATGTGCAAGGCCTGTCGGCCACCGACTTTGACTGCGCGACCCGTATCGAGGCCCTGTTTGCGTAAATCTGCCCCTCTCACTGCGCCTGCGGAGCGCGCCACCCTTGACCAAGGCCTGATCGTGGCCAACTACGGCCGCCACTTCCTGGTAGAGACACCCGAAGGCCGCCGTGTGATCTGCCATTCGCGTGGCAAGAAGAGCACGGGTGTGGTGGGTGACCGGGTGTTGTGGAAGGCCTCCGAGGACGAAGGCACGATCGAAAAGATCGAACCCCGCCGCAACCTGTTCTACCGGCAAGACGAGATCCGCACCAAATCGTTTGCGGCCAACCTGGACCAGGTGCTGATCCTGATTGCGGCCGAGCCTGCGTTCTCCAACCACCAACTGTCGCGGGCGCTGATTGCGGCAGAGGCCGAGCAGATCAAGCCGATCATCGGCCTGAACAAAAGTGACCTGGTCGAACCTTTTGCCAAAGCCTGGGAATGGCTGCTGCCCTACCGGCACATGCACTACGGCGTGTTGCCACTGTCGCTGAAAGAGTCGAACGAGGTGGACAAGGCCGCGCTGCTGAAGCTGTTACACGGCAAAACCACGCTGGTGCTGGGCCCGTCGGGCGCGGGCAAAAGCACACTGATCAACCTGCTGGCCCCGGGCGCGCTGGCGCAAACAGGCGAGATTTCGCAGGCGCTGAACTCCGGCAAACACACCACGACCAGCACCACCTGGTACTGGGTGGACAAGGCCAGTGAAACCGCGCTGATCGACTCCCCCGGCTTCCAGGAATTTGGCCTGAACCACATTGACCCGGCCCTGTTGGCCAGCTACATGCCGGACCTGAAGGTGCACATCAAGGACTGCAAGTTCTACAACTGTTCACACCTGCACGAGCCGGG
>JAGOEY010000260.1:1690-3131 GCA_017997515.1 Burkholderiaceae bacterium
CGCACAAAAACAAAGTTGGCCTGCGACGGCAGCACCTCGAAACCCATGTCCTCCAGCTGCAACACCAGGCCTTCGCGGGTATGCATGAGTGTCTGGCACGTGGAATCGAAATACGGGCCATCTTCCATTGCGGCTGTCGCACCGGCTTGCGCCAGCCGGTCCAGCGGGTAAGAGTTAAAGCTGTTCTTCACACGGTTCAACGCGTCGATCAGATGCGCTTGCCCACATGCAAACCCAACGCGCAGCCCGGCCAGTGATCGCGACTTGGACAGCGTGTGCACCACCAGCAGGTTCGGGTACTGGCTGATGAGGCCCATCGCCGTTTCGCCCCCAAAATCCACATAGGCTTCGTCCACCAGCACCACACGTTGCGGGTGCAGCTGCAACAGTCGTTCGATCTGCGCCAGCGGAATGCCTATGCCCGTGGGCGCGTTGGGGTTGGCCACCACCACACCGGCCACGTCCTGCCCTTGCGCGCGCGCAAAAGCCTCTACGTCCACGCGTAATGCCGCATCCAGCGGAACGACCTGCTGCGTGATGCCATACAGGCCGCAATACACTTGGTAGAAGCTGTAGGTGATGTCAGGCACCAGCAGTGGCCCGCGCTGCTGGAAGAACGCAAAAAACGCATGCGCCAGCACCTCGTCCGAGCCGTTGCCCACAAACACCTGCGTGGCGTCCAGTCCGTGGCGGGCAGCAATCGCGCGCCGCAGCGTGGTGGATTCAGGGTCTGGATAAAGCTGCAGCCCCTGCTCCGCCGCGGCCCGGATGGCAGACAACGCGCGCGGAGACGGCGGATAGGGGTTCTCGTTGGTGTTGAGTTTGACCAGGTTCGCCACAGAAGGCTGCTCACCTGGTACATAAGGCACAAGCCCGGCAACCACCGGGCTCCAGAAAGAAGGGGAAGAATTCACGGAAACTCCAGCTACCACGGCAACACGGCGCGGGGCCGTGAACGAAGAAGGAAAAAATCAGCCCAAAAGTCGTGCAAGGGTCAGCAGCGCCAGCAACACCATCCACACCACCACCGAGCGCCATACCAAACCCACCACCTGGGCCAGATGGGAAACTTCAGGGGCCCGCCCCGGGGTGCTGGGGCTGTCACCCATGCCTGCGTCACCTGGCAAGCCTTCGGAAAACTCCGGCGTCGCCACCACACGCAAGGCTTCGCCCCCCAGCCGCACATTCACGGCACCGGCCGTGGCGGCCAGGATCACACCATCGTTGTCGTTAGGAAAGCGTTCCGCGTGGTAACGCCAGCCGTCAATGGCTTCTTCAAAACTGCCCACCACCGCAAAACTGAGTGCTGTCATACGCGCGGGCAGCCAGTCCACCACCGACCAGGCCCGGGTGGCGGCATACACCAGCGCGGGGCTGGCAGGTTGGTAATGCAGGGCATTCTTGCGGGTCCAGTAACGCGCAGCAAACTCGGTCAAGCGGT
>JAGOEY010000261.1 GCA_017997515.1 Burkholderiaceae bacterium
GGCTTGTCCACATCCGTCCCCCGCGCCAGCGCCGTGTGGTACGCCAGCAGCTGCAGCGGCACGACGTGTAAGAGTGGGCTCAACGCGCCGTAGTGCTCGGGCATACGGATGACGTGTAAGCCCTCGCCACTCTCGATACGCGTGTCGGCATCGGCCAGCACGTAGAGCACACCCCCACGGGCGCGCACCTCCTGCATGTTGCTTTTGAGCTTTTCGAGCAGTGCGTCGTTCGGGGCCACGGTGACCACGGGCATGGCGCTGGTGACCAGGGCCAGGGGGCCGTGTTTGAGTTCACCTGCTGCGTAAGCTTCGGCGTGGATGTAGGTGATCTCTTTGAGCTTGAGTGCGCCTTCCAGTGCTATCGGGTAGTGCAGGCCGCGGCCCAGGAACAGGGCGTTTTCGACCTTGGCAAAGTCTTCGGCCCAGGCGATGAGTTGTGGCTCCAGCGCCAGCACCGCTTGTAATGCGGCGGGCAGGTGGCGCATGGCCTTGAGGTGGGAGGCCTCCTGCGCGTCGCTGAGGCGGCCCCTGCTCTGCGCAAGCGCCAGGGTCAGCAGGAACAGGCCGGCCAGCTGGGTGGTGAAGGCTTTGGTGGACGCCACACCAATCTCGACCCCGGCGCGGGTGATGTAGGCGAGTTTGCATTCGCGCACCATGGCGCTGGTGGCGACGTTGCAGATGGTCAGCGTCTGCTGCATGCCCAGGCTTTGCGCGTGGCGCAACGCGGCCAGGGTGTCGGCGGTTTCGCCGCTCTGCGTGATGGTGACGACCAAGGTGCGCGGGTTGGGCACCGAGGTGCGGTAGCGGTATTCACTGGCCACTTCCACCTGGGTGGGGATACCTGCCATGTCTTCAAGCCAGTATTTGGCCGCGCAGCCGCTGTAATAGCTCGTGCCACAGGCCAGGATCAGCACCGAATCGATGTCCTTGAACACGCGGTAAGCGCCGTCGCCAAACAGCTCGGGCACGATGCCTTCGACACCTTCCAGCGTGTCGGCAATGGCACGCGGCTGCTCGAAGATTTCTTTCTGCATGTAGTGGCGGTACGGGCCCAGCTCGGCCGCGCCGCTGTGGGCGTGCACGGTTTTGACGGGGCGTTGCGCCGCCTTGTGGCTGCGGTCGAACACCCAGTATTTGCCGAGCTGGATGTCCACCAGGTCGCCCTCTTCCAGGTAGACGATCTGGTCGGTCACACCGGCCAACGCCATCGCGTCGCTGGCGAGGAAGTTTTCAGAATCAGCCTTGCCCACACCCAGGATCAGCGGCGACCCGGCACGGGCACCCACCACGCGGTGCGGCTCGTCCTTGCAGAACGCGGCAATGGCGTAGGCACCATGTAATTGCGCCACGGCAGCCTTCAGCGCCTCGAACAAATCGCCGTCGTACAGACTGTCCATCAGGTGCACGATGACTTCGGTGTCGGTCTGGCTGTCGAACACGTAGCCCTTGGCTTGCAGCGCGGCGCGCAGCTCATCGTGGTTTTCGATGATGCCGTTGTGCACCAGAGCGATCTTGCCGGGCTTCTGGGCCGCAGCGCCAGGGCCGTGGCTGAAGTGGGGGTGGGCGTTGTGTACAGCGGGCGCGCCGTGGGTGGCCCAGCGGGTGTGGGCAATACCGGTGCCGCTGGCCAGATGGTCTGCGTCCACCTGCGTTTGCAGCTCGGCCACGCGCGAGGTGCTGCGCGCACGCTTCAGCCCGTCGGCATACACCGCCACGCCACACGAGTCATACCCCCGGTACTCCAGCCGCTGCAGGCCTTGCACCAGGATGGGAACGATGTTTCTGGCCGAGACGGCTGCGACGATGCCACACATAAAAGCTGCTCCTGAAGGATGAATGCCGCGATGCTACGGATTTGGCATTTTCTGATGTGATCTAAATTTGAATAATTTCGGAATTTAATTTCACATAGACAAGGCAAAGGAATTTAATTCCATTAAAAATACATCCATGGAACAAATCGCTCTAGATAACACTGACATTCGCCTGCTGGATGCTCTGCAACACGACGCATCCCTGAGCAACCAGGACTTGGCAGCGCTGGCCCATGTGTCCCCGCCCACCTGCCTGCGCCGTGTGAAGCGACTGCGCGACGCGGGCCTGATCGAGCGGCAGATTGCCTTGCTCAGCCCCGACCGGCTCAGCCACATCACAGGCCACGGCCTGACGGCGCTGGTGGAAATCACCCTCGACCACCAAGGCACCGACCACCAGGAAAGTTTTGAATCACGGGTGGTGCAAGACGCGGCCGTGCAGCAGTGTTACCGCGTGTCGCCCGGCCCCGACTTTGTGCTGGTGGTGCATGTGGCCGACATGCCGCAGTACTTGGCGCTGGCGCAGCGGCTGTTCACCAGCAACGCGAACGTGCGCAATGTGAAGGCGTTTTTCAGCACCAAGCGGGCGAAATTTGAGCCAAAAGTGCTGCTGGCGCAATAGCAGCGGGCGCAAGCTGCTATCAAAACAGGAATGGCTTCACACCCCTGACCGGACCGCTTCACCGCACTGCTGCGCGCCACAGATTTGCCGGCGTGGGCAACAAGGCAGATGCATTGCACTTGCAATACAATCTACCCATGAAAACAGCCACACTCCCCCCCATCCGTGTTGCGCCCGATTTCAGGCACGAACTTGAAGGCGTGCTGGAGCAAGGCGAATCGCTGTCGCAGTTTGTGGAGAACGCGGTGCGCGCCACCGTCGCGCGGCGCAAGACCCAGACAGAGTTCGTCCAGCGGGGCATTGAGGCCATTGAAGCCACCCAACGCGACGGAGGGGGTATCGCTGCAGATGTGGTGCTTGCCAAGCTGGAGGCCAAGCTGGCTGCGGCGCGGCAGGCCAAGGCCCAGCGCGGCGAATGAAATACACGGTCATGTTCAGCGAAGCTGCGGCGGCCGACCTGGAACAGCTGTTTGATTTCACGCTACAGCGCGAACTCAACAGCGCAACAGGCGACCTGGACATTCCCGACCGAGCCATCCAGTCCATCAAGGACGGCATGGCTTTCTTGGCCACATCACCTTTCGCCTGCCGCAAGGCCGGAGCCAGCTCTTTTGTCCGTGAGCTGGTGATTCCGTTTGGCCGGGCGGGCTATGTGGCCTTGTTTGAGAT
>JAGOEY010000043.1 GCA_017997515.1 Burkholderiaceae bacterium
CCGGCCATACATTCCTGGTGGTCCATAAAGTCCGCTTCGCCAGTGAAGTTGCCGATCAGGCCACCGGCCTCGGTTACCAGCAGCGAGCCTGCGGCAACGTCCCAAGGCTTCAGGCCCGTTTCAAAGAAACCATCGGTGAAACCTGCGGCCACATAGGCCAGGTCGAGCGCTGCGGCACCCGGGCGGCGCATGCCGGCGGTGCGTTGCATCACGTCGGCCATCATGTTCATGTAGTTCTTGAAGTTGTCACCGGGGCGGAACGGGAAACCGGTGGAGATCAGGCATTCCTCCAGGCGGGTGCGTTTGCTCACGCGGATGCGGCGGTCGTTCATGAAGGCGCCACGGCCTTTGGTGGCGGTGAACAGGTCGTTGCGGCTGGGGTCGTAAATGACGGCCTGTTCAACCTTGCCCTTCACGGCCAGCGCAATACTCACGCAGTACACCGGGAAGCCATGGATGAAGTTGGTGGTGCCGTCCAGCGGGTCGATGATCCAGACGTAGTCGGAGTCTTGTGCACCTTGGGTGCTGCCGGATTCTTCGGCGAGGATGCCATGTCCTGGGTAGGCGGTGAGCAGCGTCTCGATGATCACTTTTTCGGCCGCGTGGTCTACTTCGGTGACGAAGTCGTTGACCTGTTTCTGCGAAATCCGCACCGATTCCACGTCGAGCGCGGCGCGGTTGATGATGGAGCCAGCGGCGCGTGCGGCCTTGATGGCCACGTTGATCATGGGGTGCAGATTGGAGGACATGGTTTGTAGGGGAAGAGCAGGGGGAGGTGCAAAGCCGCTCGGCGATGCGGGCGGCGACAATAGCCGGATTTTACCCGCCTGTTTCCTCCCGCGTAATTGTTAACCCATGAAGACCCGTTTTGTCCTGATCAACACCAGCCACGCCGGCAATGTCGGCGCTGTGGCCCGCGCCATGAAAGTTATGGACTTTGACGACCTGGTGCTGGTCGCTCCCCGCTGGGCCAATGTGCTGCGGCGCGAGGAAACCGTCCAGCGGGCCAGTGGTGCACTCGACGTGCTCGGCAACGCCCGGATCGTCGAAACACTGGACGAAGCGCTCGACGGCATCACCCACCTGTGCGCCACGGCCATGACCCCGCGCGACTTTGGGCCGCCGACTGTGGCCCCGCGTCCGCACTTCGAAGGGCTATCAAAATCAGAGCATAGTGTGGCCTTCCTGTTTGGCTCGGAGCGCTTTGGGATGCAAAACGAAGACGTTTACCGCTGCCATGTGGCGCTCAGCATCCCGACCAACCCGCGTTTTGGCTCGCTGAACCTGGGGGCCGCCGTGCAGCTGATCGCCTATGAGTGGCGCCAGGCGCTGGGTGGTTTTGCCGTGCAGGACGCAACCACCACGCCCAAATACGCCGATGCGCGCCAGGTGCGCGGCATGCTGGACCACTGGGAGAAGTCGCTGGCCGACATCGGTTTTCTGGACCCAGCTGCGCCCAAAAAACTCATGCCCCGCTTGAACCATCTTTTTAACCGTGCCGGGCTGACCGAAGAAGAAATCCACATTCTGCGTGGTGTTGCCAAAGCCATGTCCGAAGCCGCCAACCCGCCAACCCGATAGACTCGATCGGATATTTCCTTATAACAATTGCCCATGTTCTCCCGTCTGCGTTCCGACATCCAGTGCATTCTTGATCGTGACCCTGCCGCGCGTACGGCGTGGGAGGTGGTGACGTGTTACCCCGGCCTGCACGCCGTGGTGTTGCACCGTCTGGCACACGGCTGCTGGAACCACGGTTTTAAATGGCTCGGGCGGTTCATCTCCCATCTGGCACGCTGGGCGACGGGTATCGAGATCCATCCGGGGGCCAAAATTGGTGAACGTGTTTTCTTCGACCACGCCATGGGGGTGGTGGTGGGCGAAACCGCCGAAATTGGCGACGGCTGCACCATTTACCAGGGCGTGACGCTGGGCGGCACCTCGCTGTACAAAGGGGCCAAGCGCCACCCCACGTTGGGGCGTGACGTGGTGGTCAGTGCCGGGGCCAAGGTGCTGGGCGGGTTTACCGTGGGTGACGGGGCCAAGATCGGCTCCAACGCGGTGGTGATCAAACCGGTGCCTGCAGGCGCGACGGCGGTGGGTATTCCGGCCCGCATTCTGTTGTCGAAAGAAGGCAGCAGTGCGGACACCACACCAGAACACAAGTTTTCTGCGTACGGCGTCACACAAGAGGACGACCCGGTGAGCCAGGCCCTGAAAGGCTTGATCCAGAGCACCGCATCACAGGACCAGCAGATTGCGTTGCTGTGGCAGGCCATCGAAACCCTCTCTGCCCACCCGAATAACCCCAACTGTGTGCCTGCCGAGGCGGCCCGTGTGGAGTGTTTCGAGGCCCAGAAGCTGACGGACCTGGTCGGTAAATAAGCCGCTCAGGCAGGGCGCGGCCGCCGCGCACTCTTGGGCCGGAACGCCTGACACACTGCATCGTCCGTTTCCAGGTACGGTCCACCAATCAGGTCGATGCAGTAGGGCACAGCGGCAAAAATGCCGGGCACCAGCTGCTGGCCGTTGGCGTCTTTCAGGCCCTCCAGTGTCTCGGCAATCGCCTTGGGCTGGCCTGGCAGGTTGATGATCAGGCTGTGGCCCCGGACCACCGCCACCTGGCGCGAGAGGATGGCGGTGGGTACAAAACGCAGGCTGATCTGCCGCATCTGTTCACCAAAACCCGGCATTTCCTTGTGCGCCACCGCCAGTGTGGCTTCGGGTGTCACATCACGCAGCGCGGGGCCGGTGCCGCCGGTGGTCAGCACCAGGCTGCAGCCCGCGTCTACCAGCTCAATCAGTGTGTCGCTGATGTGCTGCTGTTCATCCGGGATCAACCGGGCTTCAAACGTGATGGGGTTGCGCAGTGCCCGGCCCAGCCACTCCTGCAGCACGGGCAGGCCCTGGTCCTGGTACACACCGCTGGACGCCCGGTCGCTGATGGACACGATGCCGATACGCACGGCGTCCAACGGGTTTTGGGAATCACTCACCGCCGGTTCCTGAGAGTTGTTCGCGCACCAGTTGAAAAATCTCGCGGTAGGCCTTGCCGTGGCGCGGTGCCGCGCCGGGCTTTTCGGGAACGAGGTCTTTTCGGGCCTGGCGCACCAGTGAGCGCAGTTGCTGGGTGTCGGTCTCGGGGAACTGTGCCACCCACTCACCAAATGCGTCGTCTTCGCTGATCAGCCGGTGGCGCCAGGTTTCGGCCTGGTGCAGCATCAGGTTGTCTTGCGCGGAACCGTTGAGCTGTTCGTCCAGCGCGGCGCGTACGGCTTCAACTTGGTCTTCTTCTAGACCACGCATCTGCTTGCCAATGAACTGCATCTGGCGGCGTTTGCCCTCGAAGTTGGTGATCCGTTTGGCCTCGGCGATACCGTCCACGAGTTTTTCGGGCAGGTTCAGGCGGGTGAGCAGGTCCAACCGCAGGGTGAGGAGGTCTTCTCCGAGCTTCTGCAGCGCGTCGCTGGCGCGTTTGAGGTCGGTACGGCTGGCGTCATCCGTGCCCTTGAGCTCGCGTTTGAGCTCCAGGTCGAGGTCGCTGCCTTCGGCAACGAACTGTCCTTGGACGTAATAGCCTTTTTTGAATTTGCGTGGCATGTTGTGGGGGAAAGATCGGTCTGCCTCCAGGTGAGGCAAGTGCCCAAGTATCATAGCCGTCGATATGCGAACACCCACACTTTCCCCTTCTTCCTCCCCATCTGCCCCGAATTCTGCGTACACGCCTCTGCGTACCGACAGCGGCTTCAGCTACACGCGTCCGTTCTTTGAAGAGCTGGTGGACACCGCCCTGGCACACGCCAAAAAGCTCGGTGCGAGTGATGCGGGTGCCGAGGCATCGGAAGGTTGTGGCCTGAGTGTGAGCGTGCGCAAAGGCACGTTGGAGACGGTGGAACGCAACCGCGACAAGTCGCTGGGTGTGACGGTGTACCTGGGCCAGCGCCGCGGCAACGCGAGTACGTCCGACTTTTCCAAGGCTGCCATCGTCCAGACGGTGCAGGCGGCCTATGACATTGCCCGTTTCACGGCCGAAGATCCCACGGCGGGCCTGCCGGACGCAGACGACATTGCCCCGCTGGCGGATACCCAGCGCGACCTGGATCTGTTCCACCCCTGGGCGGTGACGAGTGAGCAGGCTGCACAGCTGGCCATGGAATGTGAAGCTGCGGCGCTGAAAGTCAGCCGCCTCATCACCAACAGCGAAGGCGCGGGCGTCTCGGCACAGCAGTCGCATTTCTTCAGTGCACACACACGCGGATTCCGCGGTGGGTACGCCAGCTCGCGGCACAGCATGTCGGTGTCACCGATTGCAGGCCGGGGTGACAACATGCAGCGTGACGCTTGGTACAGTTCCATGCGCGACGCGGCAGAGCTGGCCAGCCCGCAGGCCGTGGGTGTGTATGCCGCCCACCGCGCGCTGTCGCGCCTGCATTCGCGCAAGATCCCCACGACCGAATGCCCCGTTTTGTTCGAGTCCACCCTGGCCGCAGGCCTGCTGGGTGGTTTTGTGCAGGCCGTGAGTGGCGGTGCGCTGTACCGCAAGAGCACTTTTCTGCTCGACTCGCTGGGCAAGATGGTGTTTCCCAAACACATCAACATCACCGAAGACCCGTTTGTGCTGCGCGGCAAAGGCAGCTCTCCCTTTGACGAAGAAGGTGTGCGTGTGCAGCCCCGCAAGGTGGTGGCTGCGGGCCGTGTGGAGGGGTACTTCCTGAGCAGTTATTCGGCCCGCAAGCTGGGCATGAAGACCACGGGGAATGCCGGTGGGTCACACAACCTGGTCATGACTTCGCGCCTGACCCAGGCCCACGACGACCTGGATTCCATGCTGCAAAAGCTGGGCACCGGCCTGTTTGTGACGGAGCTGATGGGGCAGGGCGTGAACTACGTGACCGGCGACTACTCGCGTGGCGCAAGTGGCTTCTGGGTCGAGAACGGCCAGATCGCCTTTCCCGTGCAAGAGATCACCATCGCAGGCAACCTCAAGACCATGCTCAAGGGCATTGAGGCCGTGGGTGCCGACGCCTACAACTATGGCGCCAAGACCGTGGGCTCGATCCTGGTGAACCGCATGAAGGTCGCCGGCTCCTGAAGTGAAACACCCCCGAAGCGCCTTCGGCGCTTCCCCCTCAAAGGGGCGCACCCAGTGGCCTGGCGAAGCCAGTTCCACGGGTGCCCTGGTAAAGACGCGTTTAATTTACGCTGCGTTTTGCTTCACCCGGGGGCGCTTAACCTGCCAGCGCGGCTTTCACTGCTGCCGACACCAGGCCCATGTCGGCCTTGCCAGCGAGTTGTGTCTTCACCGCACCCATCACCTTGCCCATGTCGCCCGGGCCTTTGGCGCCCAGTGATGTGACGATGGCCTGCACGGCAGCGGTGATTTCTTCCGCACCCATACGCTGGGGCAGGTAAGTCTCCAGCACAGCCAGCTCGGCCGTTTCCTTGTCGGCCAGGTCCATACGGCCAGCCTGGGTGAACGCGGTGACCGAATCCTTGCGCTGCTTGATCAGCTTGTCCACGATGGCCACGATGGCCGCGTCATCCAGCTCGATACGTTCGTCCACTTCCTTCTGCTTCATGGAAGCCATCAGCAGGCGGATGGTGCCCAGGCGCTCGCTGTCCTTGGCGCGCATGGCGGTCTTCATGTCTTCGGTGATTTGGTCTTTGAGGGACATGGCTATTTCCTGTGTTTTGAGGATTCTGAAAACAAAAAACCCGCGCCTGGCGTCCCGAGCGCGGGTTATGTGGCTGTCCGTGAGGACGGAGCCAAGCTGTACTTAGTACAGCTTCTTGGGCAGCTGCATGCTGCGCACGCGCTTGTAGTGGCGCTTGACGGCAGCAGCCTTCTTGCGCTTGCGCTCTGCGGTGGGCTTTTCATAGAACTCACGGGCGCGCAGGTCGGTCAGCAGGCCGAGCTTTTCGATGGTGCGCTTGAAGCGGCGCAGGGCCACGTCAAAGGGTTCGTTTTCTTTTACACGGATGGTGGTCATTAGCTAATGTTTTCCAAAATGGTGCCTGCAGAGGGTTTTCGGGAGATCGGGCCCAAAAAACGTACATGGCGGTTTCCCCGTCTCTAACTAGTATTGGCCGACGGGGGTTGCCAGCAAAGCCAAGGATTATAGCGTCTCGCTGACACCCGACAAGAATTTCGCGGTGGCAAAACAACGCTGCATCGCCTATTTTTCCAGCGCCTGCGCGCATGCAAACGCACTGGCCCAGGCCCACTGGAAGTTGTAGCCACCCAGCCAGCCGGTGATGTCCACCACCTCACCAATGAAGTACAGCCCCGGCTGGGCCTTGGCTTCCATGGTTTGCTGCGACAGGGCGCGGGTGTCGATGCCACCCAGCGTGACTTCGGCCTTTTTGTAGCCTTCGGTGCCGATGGGGGTGAGTTCCCAGCGCGCCAGCTGCTCGGCCAGTTTGGCCAGGGCTTTGTCGGACGCTTCGTTGATGGGGCGCTGCCAGTCGGGGCTTTGCTGGGCCCAGGTGTCGGCCAGGCGGCTGGGCACCAGGGTGGCGAGTTCGTTGGCAATCAGCTTTTTGGAGCGCGCCTTGCCCAGCGCCAGGGCGTCGGGCAGGTCGGTGCCCGGGGCCAGGTTGATGGACAGCGGTGTGCCAGGCTGCCAGTAGCTGGAAATCTGCAGCACCGCCGGGCCGGACAGCCCCCGGTGGGTGAACAGCAGGTCCTCCAGGAAGGCCATACGTTCTTTTTTTGTGCCGGTGCTGATCTCGACCGGCAACGCCAAGCCTGACAGCTGTGCATACGACGCCCATGCATCCCCGTCAAAAGTCAGCGGCACCAGCCCCGGGCGCCGCTCCACCAGCGGAATGGCGAACTGCTGCGCCAGACGGTAGCCAAAATCGGTCGCACCAATCTTGGGAATCGACAAGCCGCCGGTCGCCACCACCAGACTGCGTGCAGACACGGGGCCTCGAGTAGTATCAATTTGATAGCTGCCTGCGCATGCTGCATCTGCGCTGGAGGCCAAAAACGCTGTATTTTTGATGCTGCAGGGCTGCCAGCGTTCAACCTGGCCTTTGGCACATTCGGCCAGCAGCATCTGGATGATGTCCTCGGCCGAACGGTCGGCAAACAGCTGGCCTTTGTGTTTTTCGTGGTGGCTGATGCCGTGCTGGTCCAGCAGCGCGATGAAGTCGGCCGGGGTGTAACGCGACAGGGCCGAGCGGCAGAACTGCGGGTTCTGGCCGACGAAATGTTTGTGCGGCGCACGCGGGTCGAGGTCGCGGTTGGTGAAGTTGCAGCGGCCACCGCCCGAGATACGGATCTTTTCGGCCACCTTTTCCGCGTGGTCGATCAGCAGCACTTTCAGGCCGCGCTGGCCCGCCTGGGCGGCGCAGAACAGGCCGGCAGCACCGGCACCCACGACCACCACGTCAAAAACTTGTGCCAAGAGGCTCTTTCAGGGAGTGAGGGCCCGCAGTGTAGCGGTCTCGTTGTGTCTCCCGCTCACGCGGCGCGCACGTGGGTGGTGGTGCTCTGCACGGCGGCCACACCGCGCACCACGTCACCCACCACCATCACCGCCGGGCTGCCCAGCTGTTCTTGGTGGATGGTGTGCTGCAGGTTACCCAGGGTGGTGACCGCGTGGCGCTGGTGCGGCAGGCTGGTGTTCTGGACGATGGCCACCGGGGTGCTGGCGGGCAGGCCGCTGAGCAGGCCGTGCTGGATGTGGCTGGCCTGGCTCACCCCCATGTAGATCACCAGCGTCAGCCGGGCGTCGCGGGCGGTGTTGGCAAGCGCCACCCAGTCGGTGCCCTGGGCTCCGGGCTGGGCATGGCCGGTGACAAACACCACACCGTAGGCATGTTCGCGGTGGGTCAGCGGCACACCCAGGGAGGTGACGGCGGCCAGCCCGGCGGTGATGCCGTTGATGACGGTGACTTCCACCCCGGCTTCGCGCAGGTGTTCCACCTCTTCACCTCCGCGCCCGAAGATGAACGGGTCGCCACCCTTGAGGCGCACCACCTGCTCACCGTCGCGCACCGCCATCAGCATCAGTTTTTCGATGAAGGCCTGGGGCGTGCTCTTGCAGCCGCCGCGTTTGCCGACATGGATGATGCGGGCACTGGGGGCCGCATAGGCCACGATGTCGGCGCTGACCAGGTCGTCCACCAGCAGCACAGTGGCGCGCTGGATGGCCTTGAGCGCCTTGAGGGTCAGCAACTCTGGGTCGCCTGGGCCTGCGCCAACGAGGGTGCAGGTGCCTGAAGTGGAGGTGGGGTTCATAGTCTGGCCGCTATGGTTGTGATGTGGTGGACTTGCCGAGCGATGGACTCGGGCACGGGGGCGTCACCCGCCAGCACGCGGCGGGTGTAGTCGGCGGTGGTGGCGGCGTCGATCTCGGTGGGCAGGCCGGGCACTTCGGACAGGGTGCCTGGCTGCTGGGTGGCCAGCTCGGTGTGTTCGCCGTTCACAAAACCGTGGATTTGCGGTGTGCGGCGCGGGTCACTCACCACCTCACCTTCGAGCCCACGGGTCAGCACCGCCTGCATCTGCAGCGTGGCAAAGGTGTCGCAGATCATCGAAAAATATTCGGGATGGGTGTAGCTGCTGACCACGATCTGGGTGCCCACACCCGGCTGCATGAGTTTGACCACGCTGTGGCCCGGGTTGCGCAGGCCCACGGTCTGGCGCACTTCCAGCAGGCGTTTCAGGCCGGTGTGCAACACGCCGGTGTCGAGGTGGGCCACGGTGCCGTCGGTGATGGGCTGCACGGCTGCCATGGTGGGAATACCCAGGGTCTCCAGCACGGACGACGCGGTGATGCGGCGGGACTCGGTTTGGGTGCCGTGCACCAGCACCGGCAAACCTTCGCGCGCCAGCAGCAGCGCCAGCAGCGGGGTCAGCACCGGCAGCTTGCGCGCGCCGTTGTAGCTGGGCAGCACGATCAGGGGGCGTTGGGTGGCGGGGATACGGTTCAAGCGGGCGTGTGTAGCGTCCAAAAAACCCGCCATTTCTTCGCTGGTCTCCCCCTTGATCCGCATGGCAAGGCAGAACGCACCGATTTCCAGGTCGGTGACGGTGCCGTCCAGCACCTGGCCGAACAGGTCGGTGGCCTGCGCGCGCGTGAGCGGCTTTGCGCCACGCGGGCCACGCCCGATTTCCTTGATGTATTGCGCTATTCCCACCGTGAGGGCTTTCTTTTTGGCTTCTGAAGACTGTTGATTGTCGGGGAACACTGATGACAAATAGCTATATGCGGAATGACGGGCAGCTGGCTCACGCTGCCACCGTTACAACGGGGTGGATACGCACCATACGTTTCAGCTCCGGGATACACGAGCCGCAGTTGGTGCCGCAGCGCAGCGCCCCTTGCAGCGCTGCCAGGCGTTCGGCTTCGTTGCCGGTGCAGTTGCCCAGCTGTTCGTTGATGGCCACATCGGTCACGTTGAAGCAGGTGCAGATCTGTTTGCCCCGCGACTGCACTGCCACCGGCGCACGCGCACCGGGGGCCAGCAGCAGGCGGCCATAGGCCTGCGCGGGCAGCTCCTCGCGCAGCAGGGTGGCCATCCAGGCTTCGGCGCGGGTGTCGCCGGCCAGCACAAACGCTTCGAGGGATGTGGCCTCGCTGCTGCGCACCAGGCGCACGGCCCGGCGCTGGCCGCGCTGGCGGTCGGCATACCGCAGGGTGTCGGCACCGTTCAGGCCCAGCAGCGCATCGATGCGGTCGAGCAGGCTGCTGTCTGCCGTTGTATGGGCGGCGGCGCGGAACAGAATGCCGTGGCGCGCAAGGCTGGGTTGCGCCAGCGGCTGGTTGTTCGAGAACGGCACACAGCTGGCAAACGGAAATTCCGCCATCAGCGGCTTGAGGGCCTCGCGCACCGCCAGCGCGCTGTCAGCCGGCAGCCAGGCCATGGCCAGCAGCGACCAAGGCAGCTCGGCCTTGAGGATCTTGACGGCG
>JAGOEY010000262.1 GCA_017997515.1 Burkholderiaceae bacterium
GGGGCGCGCCACAGGGTGGCAAAGTCGCCGCGCCACACACCGGCCAGGGTGTCCAGTGGCACGGCATGGGGCACCCCTCCAATGTCGAGCAGGGCGTTGTCACCGTCCAGCCCCTGCAACACGGCAAACACCTTCTGGCCATTTGGCCCTGCCAGCGCCAGGATGCCGGGGCGGTCCAACTGGCGGATCAGTGCCAGGCTGGTGCGGCTGCTGTTGAAACACTGCAGGTTGTCGGCCTGCCAGGCCCCACACGGGTCGGTGTTGCCATCGACCTCGGGGGCGGCCCAGCGCGGTGCCAGTGCGCGCCAGGCGGCGTTTTCGTCCCGCAGCAGGGTTGGCAACACTGCTGCCAGGCTGGCGGCATCCAGCACCGGGCGGGCTGCAGGGGCAGGCGCGGCCACGGGGGCTGCGCTGGACGCCACCACCAGCGGGGCGGCAGCGGGTGCTGTCGCCCGCCATGCAGCGATGGGCGGTGCCGCAAAACCCTGCAAACCCCAGACAGCCAACCCCACCGCTGCAGCCCCACCCAGGGCCCACAGCGCCGGGTGGCTCCAGCGGCTCCGCCCGCCCGGCGCTGCCGCACCGGCAGCGTCTGGCACAAACACCTCCCGCGCTGCGCGCAGCACGGTGGCGCGGTGGATGGTGTGCTGGCCCGAGGCATAGGCCCCCAGCATGGCCCGGCCACACAGCAGGTTGATGCGGCGTGGCACACCCCGCGCCAGCCGGTGCACCAGTTGCAGCGCAGCAGCGTCAAAAGGCACAGGCCCTGATCCACCTGCCACGGCGAGCCGGTGGGTGATGTACTGTGCGGTTTCATCGGCGGACAAGGCATCGAGGTGGAAGCGCGCAATCACCCGCTGGGCCAGTTGCTCCAGCTCGGGCCGCGCCAGCATGCCACGCAGCTCGGGCTGGCCGATCAGGATGATCTGCAGCAGCTTGCGTTCGCTGGTCTCCAGGTTGGTCAGCAGGCGCAGCTGCTCCAGCACATCGGCGCTCAGCAGCTGTGCCTCGTCGATGATCAACACGCAGTTACGGCCATCGGCATGGGCCTGCAGCAGGAAGGTGTTGAGCAGGCCCGTCCAGTGTTTGACACTCTCGCCGTGCTGCGCTGTGTGGGCGGGCACGATGCCAAACTCTTCACACACCGACTGCACCAGTTCGGTTGCGCTGAGTTTGGGGTTGACGATGTAGGCGATGTTGCAGTGCGCGGGAATCTGCTCCAGGAAGCAGCGGCACACGGTGGTCTTGCCGGTGCCAATCTCGCCGGTCAGCAGCACAAAACCGCCGCCACCGTCCAGCCCGTACAGCAGGTGCGCCAGCGCCTCGCGGTGCCGCTCGCTCATGAAGAGGTAGTGCGGGTCGGGCGCGATCGAAAACGGGTCTTGGCGCAGGCCAAAAAAGGGGGCGTACATGGCCCAAGAATACTGGCAGTCGATGGCAGCGCCAGCCGTCCTACACAAAACATCCCCGTGCACCGACAGACAGGCGCGCACGGTGGTGCCGTAATAGGCAGCCAAGCCAACCGAGGAGCACCACCATGCAAGACTTTGAACTCCAGCCCCACATGCTCACGATGGGTGGCGTTTTTTATCCCACCGGTTACCTGTTTGCCATGTTTCCCAGCCTGGACGACGCACACCACGTTGCCACGCTTTTGCCCCCGAGCAAGAAAGACAACCGTCCGGCCATGCTGCTGCCTCCGGCCACCGTGCTGGAAAAAGTGGTGGGCACGGTGGGCAGCGCCGACATCCCCCTGCCCTCTGCAGGCACCGAGGGTGACACCGTCAGGCGTTTTGCCGCACTGGCAAGCCAGGGCCACCATGCGCTGATGGTGTACGCCGACAGTGTGGACGACGCCGAAGCCGCCATGGTCGCCATCCGCACCCGGCCGTTTTCGTGCGCGACGAAATACCGGATGTTGGTGATTGAAGAGTTGACTTAGGGGTAGCCCTGCGCGGGAGCCAACCCCTTCCAGCCTTTAGTTCAAGGCCGTACGTACGCCGTCGCGGTAGCTGTATAGCGTGACCGCAGGGGCTGTCAATTCACCCTTGGGGCCAAAGGCAATGTTGGCGGTGACACCCTTATGCTGGCTCTTGCCAATGGCCGGACCAAACACTTTGGGGTCGGTGGAGTTGGCGCGTTTCATGGCGTCCACCAGCACGTAGGCCGCGTCGTAAGCGTACGGGCTGTAGATCTGGAACTGGCCGGGGAAGCGTGCGTCGTAACGCTTTTTCCACTCGGCACCACCTTGCATCTTGGCCACCGATGCACCACCGGTGGCGCAGGTCACGTGGGCCAGGCTGGCGGCTTTGGCCGAGAGTTCGCCCAGTTTTTCGGTGCACAGGGCGTCACCGCCAAAGAACTTCACATCCCCCAGACCCAGCTGCACCATCTGGCGCAGCATGGGGCCGGCCTGGGCGTCCAGACCGCCGTAAAAAATCGCGTCCGGCTTCTTGCTCTTGATGGCCGTCAGGATGGCCATGAAGTCGGTGGCTTTGTCGCTGGTGAACTCCTCGGCCACCACGTCAATACCCTTTTGCTGCGCGGTGGCCTTGAATACACCGGCCACACCCTGGCCATAGGCGGTGCGGTCATCGATGATGGCCACACGTTTGACCTTCAGCGCATCGGCTGCGTACAAGGCCAGCGCTGCACCCAGCGCGTTGTCGTTGGCGATCAGGCGGAAGGTGGTGGGGTGGCCGGGTTTGGTCAGGTCCGGGTTGGTGGCCGATGCGGTGATGTTGGGCACACCACACTTGGCATAAAAGGCCGATGCAGGGATGGACGTACCCGACTGCAGGTGGCCCACCACACCGGCAACTTTGGCGTCACACATCTTCTGCGCAACCGCCGTGGCCTGGCGTGGGTCACCCGCGTCGTCTTCTGCGGCCAGTTCAAACTTGATCTTCTTGCCGCCAATCACGAGGTTCTGGGCGTTGAATTCTTCGATGGCAAGGCGCACGCCGTTTTCAGTGTCTTTGCCGATATGGGCAATACCACCAGAGGTGGGGCCTGCATGGCCGATTTTGACGACCTGCACGTCTTGCGCATGGGTGGCAGCAGCGGCCAGGCCCAGGCA
>JAGOEY010000263.1 GCA_017997515.1 Burkholderiaceae bacterium
GCCACGGCGGAGTTTTCATTGGCCGAACCCATTGCGAACTCGTCGCAGTTGAGTTTTCCGAGCGTAACCACACCTGCGTCGGCAAATTTGCTGACCACGGTGCTATCAAAAGGTGAGCGATAGCCCTTCAGCATGCGTGAACCTGCCGTGGTGGCGAAGTCGCGCGTGACAAAGATGTCCTTGTGGGCGATGGGCAGGCCTTCCAGCGGGCCTGCGGTGCCTGCAGCAATACGGGCGTCGGCGGCGCGGGCCTGGGCCAATGTGACGTCGGCGTCCAGCGCCACATAGGCGCCGAGGTTTTTATGCGCCGCTGCACGTGCCAGAAAGTGCTGGGCGGTTTCAACGGCGGAGACTTTGCCCTGGCGCAGCTGCTCAGTCAGCGCCGTGGCGGTCAGGTCATGCAAAGAAGAGGTGGAAAGGGTGCTCATGGGGTCGCGGCTCACTCGATAACTTTGGGCACGAGGAAAAGGCCCCGCTCAATGGCGGGCGCGCTGCGCTGGTTGGCTTCGCGCTGGTTGGGCTCGGAGGCCACGTCCTCGCGCAGGCGCAGCGCAATGTCCTGGATGGCGGCAACGGGGTGGGCCAAGGGAGCGATGCCGGTGGTGTCCACGGCGCGCATCTTCTCGACGATGTCGAAAAACCCGTTGAGTTGCGACAGCAGGCGCTCACTTTCAGCGGGCTGCAGTTCGAGCCGGGCCAGGTTGGCAATACGGGCAAGGTCGTTGGGGGTCAGAGCCATAACAAAAAGGGGGAGGAAACCAGGTGTAAGGATGGGGCCCGGCGCGCGCCGGAATGCCACATTTTCAGGGGATAAGGTATTATCTCGCCTTTGCGGCAACGCCTTCAAACAGGCCGGCAAATGCGCGAAATTGTGCAAATAAATGCCAATAAGTGCGAAATAAAGCCCCAGACCGGACGCTGCCGCTGGCCCAAAGCACCCCCATTGACACCCGTAAACGTGGCGACTGCATGCCGATGTGTATGCCGTGCCTGAGAGGATTTGAATGTTCGGAATATTCCGCCGGTATTTTTCTACCGACCTTGCCATCGACCTGGGCACCGCCAACACCCTGATTTTTGCCCGCGACAAGGGTATTGTGCTGGACGAACCTTCGGTTGTTGCCATCCGCCACGAAGGTGGCCCCCATGGCAAAAAAGTCATCCAGGCCGTGGGCAGTGAAGCCAAGGCCATGCTGGGCAAGGTGCCCGGCAACATCGAGGCCATCCGCCCGATGAAGGACGGCGTGATTGCCGACTTTGTGATCACCGAACAGATGATCAAGCAGTTCATCAAGATGGTGCACCCCCGCACCCTGTTCACCCCCAGCCCCCGCATCATCATCTGTGTGCCGTGTGGTTCTACCCAGGTTGAACGCCGCGCCATCAAGGACGCGGCCGAAGCCGCGGGTGCCACGGCGGTTTATCTGATTGAAGAGCCCATGGCCGCTGGCCTGGGCGCTGGGCTGCCGGTCTCGGAAGCCAGTGGCTCCATGGTGGTGGACATTGGTGGTGGCACCACCGAGGTGGGTGTCATCTCGCTCGGCGGCATGGTTTACAAGGGCAGTGTGCGTGTGGGTGGCGACAAGTTCGACGAAGCCATCATCAACTACATCCGTCGCAACTACGGCATGCTGATTGGTGAGCCTACGGCAGAAGCCATCAAGAAGCAGATCGGCTCCGCATTCCCCGGCTCTGAAGTCAAGGAAATGGAAGTCAAGGGCCGCAACCTGTCCGAAGGTGTGCCACGCAGCTTCACCATCTCCAGCAACGAAGTGCTGGAAGCCCTGACCGACCCGCTCAACAACATCGTCTCCGCCGTCAAGAACGCGCTGGAACAAACCCCGCCCGAGCTGGGTGCCGACATCGCCGACCGCGGCATGATGCTGACCGGTGGTGGTGCCCTGCTGCGCGACTTGGACCGCCTGCTGGCCGAAGAAACCGGCCTGCCCGTGCTGGTGGCCGAAGACCCGCTGACCTGTGTGGTGCGCGGCTGTGGCATTGCGCTGGAGCGGATGGACCGCCGCGGCAGCATTTTTACCAGCGAGTAAACATGCCCGCAGGGCGGCCAGATTTTTTAGAATCTGGCCAGCTCTCTGCACGCCATTGACACCATGCCTCTGGGAACCCTGGAACGCGATGCCCCCTCCTTCTTCAAGCAGGGTTCGTCGGCGCTGACCAAACTGGTTTTTTTCAGCGCATTGGCGCTGTTTTTGATGGTGGCCGACACCCGTTTTCGCATCACGCAGCCCTTGCGTTCTGCCGTCTCGGCCGTCTTGCAGCCGGTGCAATGGCTGGCATTACAGCCCGTGCACTGGGGACGCGCCGCCAATGACTATCTGGAAACCCGCGACACCGCCCAGCAGGTGGAGTCGGACGCACGCCGCAAGCTCGCGCTGCAGTCGCTCAAGGCCAACCAGGTGGAAGAACTGCTGCTGGAAAACGAGCGCCTGCGCAAGCTGCTGGAGCTGCGCGAACGTGTGCAAACACCGGCGCGTGCGGCCGAGGTGCTGTACGACGCGGCCGACCCCTACACCCGCAAGGTCATCCTGGACCAGGGGCTGACCCATGGCATTGCGCCGGGCTCTCCGGTCATTGACGAGTCGGGTGTGTTGGGCCAGGTGACACGTGTGCATCCGTTCCTGAGCGAAGTGACCTTGCTGGTGGACCGCGACCAGACCATCCCTGTGCTCAACGTACGCACTGGTGTGCGCAGCGTGGCCTATGGTGACCCGCTGTCTGCTTTGGGCGGTGGGGTGGAGCTGCGCTTCACCCCCGCAGGGGCGGATGTGCAGGAGGGTGACTTGCTCACCACCAGCGGGGTGGACGGTGTGTACCCGCCTGGGCTGCCCGTGGCGCGTGTAGACAAGGTCGAGCGGCGGGTGGACTCCGCGTTCGCGCGTATCCATGGCGTGCCGCTGGCGCTGACCCAGGGTGCCCGCCACGTCATGGTGCTGACACCGGGCGCGGCCGCCGTGCCACCCCGGCCTGAACCTGTGGCCGCACCTGCATCCAAGAAAGCAGGCCGCAAATGATCATGCGCCGTGGCCAGCCGCTGCTGATGCCTGTCAACCCGGT
>JAGOEY010000044.1 GCA_017997515.1 Burkholderiaceae bacterium
ACCCGGACCGCGACGCCAAGCCGTACATGCAGACCATCGAGATCGAACTCGACGGCCATGAACGTATGCTGCTGGATGCCCTGGTCAAGCTGAAGGAACAAGACCCCACGCTGTCGTTCCGCCGCTCCTGCCGCGAAGGTGTGTGTGGCTCTGACGCCATGAACATCAACGGCAAGAACGGTCTGGCCTGCCTGACCAACATGCTGACGCTCCAGGGCACCATCGTGCTGAAGCCCCTGCCAGGCCTGCCTGTGATCCGCGACCTGATCGTGGACATGACGCAGTTCTTCAAGCAGTACAACTCGATCAAGCCCTACCTGATCAACAACGAAATCCTGCCGGAAAAAGAACGTCTGCAAAGCCCTGAAGAGCGTGACGAGCTCAACGGCTTGTACGAATGTATTCTGTGCGCCAGCTGCTCCACCAGCTGCCCCAGCTTCTGGTGGAACCCCGACAAATTTGTGGGCCCCGCAGGTCTGCTGCAGGCCTACCGCTTCATCGCCGACAGCCGCGACGAAGCCACTGCCGAACGCCTGGACAACCTGGAAGACCCGTACCGCCTGTTCCGTTGCAAAACCATCATGAACTGCGTGGACGTGTGCCCCAAGGGACTGAACCCAACGATTGCCATTGGCAAAATCAAAGAACTGATGGTTCGCCGGACGGTGTAAACAAGACCGCATGACCATGCAGCACTCCACACCCTGGCAGCATGCCGAAGGCACGGACAACTTTGCCGAGAAGCTGGACGAGCGTGCCTTGAGCAAGCTCAAGTGGCGCTGCCGCCGGGGCCTGCTGGAAAACGACCTGTTTATTGCGGAATTTTTCACCCGGCATGAATCTGGCTTGACGGTTGGCCATGCCCAGGGGCTGAATATTTTGATGGATTTGGCAGACAACGACCTTCTGGACCTTTTGCTTCGGCGCAAGGAACCGCAGGCCGGGATGGATACACAAGAAGTACGCGAAGTGCTGGCCATGCTGAGGCCCCAAGTGGTTCACACCGCTTGAGACCCAGTTCACCAGCCTTGTTTCACCGGATCATGGGCAATTTGCAAAAGGAAAGTACCAATGAAGCTAGCTGACAACAAAGCCACCCTGTCGTTCAGTAACGGCAGCCCGAATGTCGACCTCCCTGTGTACCAGGGCTCGATTGGCCCGGATGTCATCGACATCCGCAAGCTGTACGCCCAGACCGGCATGTTCACCTACGACCCGGGCTTTTTGTCCACCGCGTCGTGCCAGTCCGCCATCACCTACATCGACGGTGACAAGGGTGAGCTGCTGTACCGCGGTTACCCCATCGAGCAGCTGGCCACCAACTGCGACTTCATGGAAACCTGCCACCTGCTGCTGCACGGTGAGCTGCCCAACGCGACCCAAAAGACCGACTTCACCCAACTCGTGACCAACCACACCATGGTCAACGAGCAGATGCAGTTCTTCCTGCGTGGCTTCCGCCGCGACGCACACCCCATGGCCATCATGACCGGCCTGGTGGGTGCACTGTCGGCCTTCTACCATGACAGCACCGACATCAACAACCCAGAGCACCGCAACATCTCGGCCATCCGCCTGATTGCCAAGATGCCTACACTGGTCGCCATGGCCTACAAGTACACCGTGGGCCAGCCCTACATGTACCCGAAGAACAACCTGAGCTACGCAGGCAACTTCCTGCACATGATGTTCGCCACGCCGTGTGAAGAGTACAAGGTCAGCCCCGTGCTGGAACGTGCACTCGACCGCATCTTCATCCTGCACGCCGACCACGAACAAAACGCGTCCACATCCACCGTGCGCCTGTGCGGCTCGTCGGGCACCAACCCGTTCGCCGCCATTGCTGCCGGTGTGGCCTGCCTGTGGGGCCCCGCACACGGTGGTGCCAACGAAGCCTGCCTGAACATGCTGGGCGACATCCAGAAGGCCGGTGGCGTCGAGAAAATCGGCGAGTTCATCAAACAGGTCAAGGACAAGAACTCTGGCGTCAAGCTCATGGGTTTTGGCCACCGCGTGTACAAGAACTACGACCCGCGCGCCAAACTCATGCAAGAGACCTGCAAGGAAGTGCTGGCCGAGCTGGGCCTGGAAAACGACCCGCTGTTCAAGCTGGCCATGGCCCTGGAAAAGATTGCCCTGGAAGACGACTACTTCGTATCGCGCAAGCTCTACCCCAACGTGGACTTCTACTCCGGCATCGTGCAGCGCGCCATTGGTATCCCCACACCGCTGTTCACCGCCGTGTTTGCACTGGCCCGCACCGTGGGCTGGATCGCCCAGCTGAACGAAATGATTGGTGACCCCGAGTACAAGATCGGCCGCCCACGCCAGCTGTTCACCGGTGCCGTGCGCCGCGACGTGCAGCCCATCGCTGCGCGTTAAACCACGCGACAACAGCGGAGCCTCTCGCGCAGGGGCTCTGGCTGCCAATAGGCCCGCAAGCAACTTTGCCTGCGGGCTTTTTTCATGGCGGTTCGATCTACAACGGACAGATCCAGCCAACTGCACGGCGGCGTGTGCCCTGGCCCAGCATGCACAGGCGATCACACACCGGAGCATGTTTTCCTGGATACTGCCCCGTAGTAGCCATACATTTAATGGCTACAGCGCTTTGCTCATAAGCCTCCTTGTTTTATACTGCATCCCAGTACAACCAAGACGGTAGACAAAAGCGTTCCACCGGTATCTGTCGCGCCCCCTGACCATGCCCCATTCCGCTGAAGACAAACAACGCGCCATCACCCGCCTGCGCCGTATCAAGGGGCAGGCCGAGGCACTGGAACGCGCCGTGGAAGCGGGCAGCGAGTGTGCGCCCATCCTGCAGCAGTTAGCGGCCATGCGCGGCGCGGTGCATGGGCTCATGGCAGACCTGCTCGACGGCCATGTGCGCGAGGTCCTGGCGGAAAAACCGGCACCTTCGCAGAAGTCGGTAGAACAAACGCTGGCGCTGCTGCGCTCGTATCTGAAATGACCCGAGAATAAAACCCACACCGTGAGTCGCGTACGGAGGCGGTGCCCAACGTGGGACGCCGCCAGCACGCGGGTTGATGTTTTTCGCGGCAACATCTGCCACGGATCGCACCAGTGTCATGCGCCACGTACCCAACGGATCAAACAACGCGTTAACGACTTTCCATCCCCATCCCACATTTTTCAAAGAGGACTGCCCCATGAAATCCAAAGCCGCCGTCGCCTTCAAAGCCGGAGAACCCCTGCAAATCGTCGAGATCGACGTCGCACCACCGCAAAAGGGCGAAGTGCTGGTTCAGATCACGCACACGGGTGTCTGCCACACCGACGCCTTCACGCTGAGTGGTGACGACCCAGAGGGCCTGTTCCCCGCCGTGCTAGGCCATGAAGGCGCGGGTATCGTGGTGGAAGTGGGTGAAGGTGTCACCAGCGTCAAGCCGGGCGACCATGTGATTCCGCTGTACACCGCCGAATGTGGCGAATGCCTGTTCTGCAAGAGTGGCAAAACCAACCTGTGTACTGCCGTGCGCGCCACCCAGGGCAAGGGTGTGATGCCCGACGGCACCACCCGCTTCAGCTACAACGGCGAGCCGATCTACCACTACATGGGCTGCTCCACCTTCAGCGAATACACCGTGGTGGCCGCCGTGTCGCTGGCCAAGATCCACCCCGAGGCCAACCCCGAGCAGGTCTGCCTGCTGGGCTGCGGCGTGACCACCGGCCTGGGCGCGGTGAAGAACACCGCCAAGGTACAGGAGGGCGATACGGTCGCCGTGTTCGGCCTGGGGGGGATTGGTCTGGCCGTGATCCAGGGCGCCAAACTGGCCAAGGCGGGCCGCATCATCGCCATCGACACCAACCCGGGCAAGTTTGCGCTGGCCACCACCTTTGGTGCCACCGACTGCGTGAACCCCAAGGACTTCGACAAACCGATCCAGCAGGTGATTGTGGAAATGACGGGCTGGGGCGTGGACCACAGCTTTGAATGCATCGGCAACGTGAACGTGATGCGTGCCGCGCTGGAATGTGCACACCGCGGCTGGGGCCAGTCGGTCATCATTGGTGTGGCCGGTGCGGGCCAGGAAATCTCGACCCGCCCGTTCCAGCTGGTGACAGGCCGCAAGTGGCTGGGCTCGGCATTCGGCGGCGTCAAGGGCCGCAGCGAACTGCCCGGCATGGTGGAAGACGCCATGGCCGGCAAGATCCAGCTGGAGCCTTTTGTGACCCACACCATGCCCCTGGCGGAGATCAACGAAGCGTTTGACCTGATGCACGAAGGCAAATCCATCCGCTCGGTCATCGTGTACTGACCCCGAGTCCACGGTACAGACACACCTGTTTTCCATATAAAAATGGCTGCCAGCCCAGGTATTACCTGCGCTGGCAGCTCTTCTTTTAGGAGTGACCATGTCACAAGCCCCTCAAGTGCCCTCGGCTGCGCCGGAATTGCTCAGCGCACACGCCTGTTTTGGCGGCGAGCAACGCTTCTACCGCCACCAGGCAAGTGCTATCGGCCTGCCCATGCAGTTTTCGGTGTTCCTGCCGCCCCAAGCATTGGCGGGTGAAAAAGTCCCTGCCCTGCTGTACCTGGCCGGGCTTACCTGCACCGAAGAAACCTTCATGGTCAAGGCCGGTGCCCAGCGCCTGGCGGCAGAACTGGGCCTTGCACTCATCAGCCCCGACACCAGCCCCCGCGGCGCCAACGTGCCCGGCGAAGCAGATGCATGGGACTTTGGCGTGGGCGCCGGTTTTTACCTCGACGCCACCCAGGCCCCCTGGGCCAGCCATTGGCGTATGGAAAGTTACCTGCTGAACGAGCTGCTGCCCACCGCCACAGCCACCCTGCCCATCGACGGCGAACGGCTGGGCATCTTCGGCCACTCCATGGGCGGCCACGGTGCGCTGACCCTGGCGCTGCGCCACCCGGGCGTGTTCAAGTCACTGTCGGCCTTTGCCCCCATCTGCGCCCCCACGCAGTGCCCCTGGGGCCACAAAGCATTCAGCGGCTACCTGGGTGCCGACCAGAGCAGCTGGATCGAACACGACGCCACCGCGCTGATGCAGCACCAACCCATCGCGCCCTACCCGGCAGGCATCCTCATCGACCAGGGCCTGGCCGACAAATTCCTGGCCGAGCAGCTGCACCCCCACCTGTTCGAGGCCGCGTGTGTGGCCATTGGCCAGCCCCTGACCTTGCGCCGGCATGCAGGCTACGACCACGGCTACTACTTCATCCAGAGCTTCATGGCCGACCACCTCGCGCACCATGCGGCGGTGCTGACCCCGTGAACACACCCGTTAACCTGCCCCGTTTGCCCAGCCGCGAAGACATCGCAATGCTGGACGTGTTTCCGGGCCTGGGCCTGCGTGACATCGACGTCGTGTCTACCCCGCAGCAGGCCGCCCAAGCCCTGGCCACCTTGGGCGCGTTGCAGGTGGTGGGGTTTGACACCGAGTCCAAACCCACCTTTCTGAAGAACGAAACCTCTACCGGCCCCCACACACTGCAGCTGGCGACGCTGGACCACGCCTGGGTGTTCCAGCTACACGACTCTGCATGCCGCGCAGCAGCAGCCCAGTTGCTGGCCTCCACCACGCTCGTGAAAGTGGGCTTTGGCCTATCCGGTGACCGCACCCAGATCCGCCGCACGCTGGGCATCGAGCCCGCAGCCGTGGTGGATCTGGACACCGTGTTCCGCCAGCGCGGCTACCGGCGTGAGGTGGGCGTTAAAACGGCGGTGGCGCTGGTCTTTGGGCAGCGCTTCATCAAGTCCCGTAAACAGACCACATCGAACTGGGCCGCCCGGCAACTGAGCGAAGCCCAGGTGCGTTACGCCGCGAACGATGCGTATGCGGCCATGTGTGTGGCACATGCGCTGGGTGTGGATTCGGCAGCGTAAGAATGCTAATTTGATAGCAGCAAGCGCACATTGAATGGGCGCCAGAGCCACTTTTGACGCCTATTTTTAACCACAGCAGCGGCCTACTGTTGTCCTTAATCTTGCGTTAAGTTCCCCCCAAAACAATGGCGGCCATGCTGCTGCCATCTGTCCTTTTCCCTGCGCCGTCCCACGCGGGCCAGTCCACCACCACACCCCACACCGAAGCCGTCGCGCCCGTGGCACGGCCGGCCTGGGTGCTGGCGGCTTATGTCAGCCTGTGGCTGGCCACCGTGTGTAACTACCCGCTCTGGCGGGCGCTGGCGCAGCTGCCGGGCTCGCAGGGTTTGCGGCCTTTTGCGTTTGCGGTGGCGTTTGCCGTGGCCATTGCGGCAACACTGGTGGCATTGACCAGCGTCTTCGCCTGGCGGCACACGCTCAAACCCATGCTCAGCCTGCTGCTGCTGGCGGCTGCGGCGGGGGCCTACTTCATGCTGTCGTACGGCATCGTGATCGACAGCACGATGCTGGTGAACGCCTTGCAGACCGATGTGCACGAAACGCAGGACCTGCTCAACTGGCGGCTGCCCGCCACCGTGCTGGCGCTGGCCGGGCCGCCGCTGGTGTGGCTGTGGCGGCAGCCCGTGCTATACCGGCAGGTAGGCCGCCAACTGCTGCACAACACCATCACGCTAGCCATGTCGCTGCTGGTGGCGGCGGGGGCGCTGCTGCTGTTCTTCCAGGACTTCTCCAGCACCATGCGCAACCACACGGAAATGCGTTACCTCATCAACCCGCTCAACAGCATCTACGCGCTGGGCAACATTGCCGCCAAGCCGCTGCGCCGCGACACCTCGAAGATCCTGCCCATGGGTGAAGACGTGAAGCTGGGTGCCAGCTATGCCCAGCAGCAGCGCCCACCGCTGCTGGTGCTGGTGGTGGGAGAAACCGGGCGCAGTGGCAACTTTGGCATCAACGGCTACAGCCGCAACACCACCCCCGAGCTGGCCGCGCGCAAAGACATCAGCACCGCACTGAACGCCTGGTCGTGTGGCACCAACACGGCCGCGTCCGTGCCGTGTATGTTTTCGCACCTGGACAAGGCGGCGTTCGAGTCGCGCAAGGCGGAGTATGAAAACCTGCCCGACATGCTGCAGCGCGCCGGGCTGGCCGTATTGTGGGTAGACAACCAGGCGGGCTGCAAAGGGGTGTGTGCCCGCGTGCCCAGCTTCAACTTCACCACCGCCGAGGCGGTCAAGGCCGCAGGGTGTGTGGACGAGTGCCTGGACACCGCCATGTTGCAAGGCCTGGACGACCGTATCGCCGCCCTGCCCGCAGCGCAGCGCGCCCGCGGCGTGGTGGTGGTGTTGCACCAGATGGGAAGCCACGGCCCGGCCTATGCCAAACGCTCAGCCCCGGCACAGAAACACTTCATGCCCGAGTGCACCAGCAATGTGTTGCAGGAATGCAGCCGCGACCAGCTCGTCAACGCCTACGACAACAGCATTGTGGAGACCGACCACTTCCTGAATTCGGTGATCCAATGGCTTGAAGCTAAGGAGGGACATGCGGATACAGCTATGGTTTACGTAGCAGACCATGGCGAATCACTGGGCGAGAACGGCATCTACCTGCATGGCATGCCGTACAGCATTGCGCCCGACGTGCAGAAACACGTGCCCTGGGTCACCTGGCTGTCGCCGTCGATGCAAACACGCACGGGCATCAGCACCGGCTGCCTGCAGCAAAACATGCGCGACAAACGTATCAGCCACGACAGTTACTTCCATTCGGTGCTGGGTTTGCTGGACGTCCAGACCGGGCTGCACCAACTTGCCCTGGATGTGTACGCAGATTGCGCGGCAGCCACGTCGGCCTCTGCGTCAAAAAAGATGCCCCTGCCCGGCTGACGATGGTGGCCGGAACTGCGCCAGATCCAGCGTGATACGTGTGCGGTTGTAGCCGAGTCGCTGCGTGGCGTGGTGGAAGCGCTGGCGGATCAGGTCAGCCCACAGGCCGCTGCCCTTCATACGCGTGGCAAAGTCGGCGTCGTAATCCTTGCCACCGCGCATCTCGCGGATACGCGCCATCACGCGGTCGGCGCGTTGCGGGTAGTGCAGCTGCAGCCATTCCTTGAACAGCGGCGCCACTTCCCACGGCAGGCGCACCACGGTGTAGAACGCGCTGGTGGCACCCGCGTCGCGGGCGGCGGCTAGCACCTGCTCCATATCGTCGTTGATGAACGGAATCTGCGGCCCCACACTCACACCCACCGGCACACCGGCGTCCACCAGCGTGCGGATGGTGCGAAGCCGCCGGTGCGGCGCGGCGGCGCGGGGCTCCAGCGTGCGGGCCAGCGCGGCGTCGAGGGTAGTGACGGTGACGTACACCGCGGCCAGGCCCTGCGCGGCCATGGGGGCGATCAGGTCCAGGTCGGCCTCGACGGCGCTGGACTTGGTGACCAGGCCAAACGGATGCCGCGCCTCTTGCAGCACACCAATCACCGCACGCGTCAGCCGCAGCTCACGCTCGATGGGCTGGTAACAGTCGGTCGCCGTGCCCAGCGCGATCTGGCCCGGCACATAGGCACGGCGGCCCAGCTCGGCGCGTAACACTTCGGCGATGTTGCGTTTGGCGATGAGGCGGGTTTCAAAGTCCAGCCCCGGCGACAGGTTCAGGTAGCTATGGGTGGGCCGGGCAAAGCAGTAGATACAGCCGTGTTCACAACCCCGGTACGGGTTGAGTGAGGTGTCGAACGGGATGTCGGGCGAGTCGTTGTGGCTGAGTGCCGACTTGGCATTTTCAAACGTGACCTGTGTGGTGACGGCGGGGCGTTCGGCCTCACCCTCTTCCAGCGTGCCCCAGCCGTCGTCGTACGCGTCACGCGTGTCGCGCTCAAACCGGTGCGCCAGCCGCGTGGCCGCGCCACGGCCTTTGATGGCGTTGACAGGGATGGTGGTGTCGGACATTTTTTAAGCCAAATGGGCCTCTGGCGCATGGTAGATAAGCGTAAGCAGCTATCAAAACAGAAGCTTATAAAACTGTATATTTGTACAGTATTTCACTTCCATTTTGAAAAGGCAAGCACCCGAGAGTGCGCCACAGCCAAGTCGGGTAATCTTGCGGCTGGATTGACCCACCACCCGCGCACCCCACTCTTATGCAAGCCCTTTTTATCCACGGCATGGGCCGCACGCCGCTGTCGGCCCTGCCCCTGCTTTCGCGCCTGAAATCTGGCGGGCTGGTGACCAGCACTTTTGGTTACGCCACGGCCTTCCACGACTTTTCGGCCATCAGCCAGCGCCTTGCAGGCCGCATTGCAGAGCTGGCTCGGCAAGGTGACTATGTACTCATCGGGCATTCACTCGGGGGGGTGTTGCTGCGCTCGGCTCTGACCTTGCTGCCCGCCGACACACCCCAGCCGTCGCATGTGTTCCTGCTCGGCTCCCCCGTGCTGCCGTCCCGGCTGGCGCAGAAGATGCGCCGCAACATCGTCTTCCGCGCCGTCACGCAGGACTGCGGCCAGCTGCTGGGCTCGGACGACCGTATGGCGGGTATTGCCACGGTGGCGCGCACCACCAGCATCATTGGCACCAAGGGCATCACCGGCAAACTGAGCCCGTTTGGTGACGAGCCCAACGACGGTGTGGTGTCCGTGTCCGAAACCCGCGCCGCGTGGATCACCGACGAAGTGCAGGTGCCTATCGTGCACACCCTGCTGCCCGCCAGCCCCACGGTGGCCGACATCATTCTGCAAAAGCTGCGGGAAGACGCGGAGCAGGCTGCAGCGGGTGTTGTTTAGCTCCTTTTTCAGGAGCGATCTGGGCAGGCAGGACGGGCGCGAGAGCCCTATTTAGCGTAAATCCAGGCAATACCCCTTGATTTACGTCATGAATTTTCAGTAATTACTGAAAATTCAAAATACCACTGCGACAATCGCGGCCATGCCCAACCGCGAAAA
>JAGOEY010000045.1 GCA_017997515.1 Burkholderiaceae bacterium
GCTGATCCTCGACGCTCGCAACGGCACCGGCGAAAGCCCGGTCTGGCACGTGGCTGAGCAGGCTTTGTACTGGGTGGACATCCCCGGCAAAACCATCAACCGCTGGTCCCCCACAGCGGGCCACCGCCAGTGGGAGACGGAAGAAATGCCCGCTTGTATCGCTGCCACGGCCACCCCAGGGCAATGGATTGCTGGCATGGAAAGCGGCGTGTTCTCGCTGCAACTGCAGGACGACGGCAAGGCCCTGGCCACCCGGCTGGCCGCAGTGCCACATGCAGCACCCACGATGCGTTTCAACGACGGCCGCTGCGACCGTCAAGGGCGCTTCTGGGCCGGCACCATGCTGCTCGATATGGCCGCTGCCGCCCGTGTAGGTTGCGTCTACAGCTATGCTTCTGATAGCGAAAAGCTGGCCACTGTGCTGGACGACTTCATCGTCCCCAACGGCCTGGCCTTCAGTCCCGATGGCAAAACCATGTATGTGTCGGACTCCCACCCCACGGTGCAGCAGGTCTGGGCGTATGACTACGACACCCAGAGCGGCACCCCCAGCAACCGGCGTGTGTTTGTGGACATGAACGCATTCCCCGGCCGCCCCGATGGCGCTGCCATGGACGTGGACGGTTGTTACTGGATCTGCGGCAACGACGCCGGTCTGATCCACCGTTTCACACCCGACGGCCGGCTCGACAAGTCGCTGGCTGTTCCGGTCAAGAAACCCGCGATGTGTGCTTTCGGTGGCCCGCAACTGGACACCTTGTACGTAACGTCGATCCGACCCGGCGGCGACCTCACCGACCAACCTCTGGCCGGTGGCGTTTTTGCACTGCAGCCGGGTGTTTGCGGATTGCCTGAACCCGTTTTCGCTGCATAGTTTTTTACCTGTCATTTCACCCCCCCCCGCAACCCCAAGGAGACAATCCATGACTTTCCGCCGTAACTTCCTGGCCGCCTCGGTGGCCATTCTGGCCGCCACTGCCGGCCTCCAGGCCCAAGCACAGACTGTGCTCAAGGCCACTGATACGCACCCTGCCGGTTACCCCACCGTGGTCGCCGTCGAAAACATGGGCAAGAAGCTTGAAGCGCAAACCAGCGGCCGCTACAAGGTGCAAATGTTCCCCGGTGCCGTGCTGGGCCAAGAGAAAGAAACTGTCGAACAAACCCAGATCGGCGCACTCCAGCTCAACCGCATCTCGCTGGGTGTGGTAGGCCCCGTGGTGCCTGATGTGGACGTGTTCAACATGCCCTTCGTGTTCCGCGACATCAACCACATGCGCAAGGTCATCGACGGCCCTATCGGTGACGAACTGCTGGCCAAGGTCACTGCCAGCCCTGCCCGCCTTGTGGCACTGGGCTGGATGGACGGCGGCGCTCGCAGCCTGTACACCAAGAAATTGGTCAAAACCCCTGCAGACCTGAAAGGCGTGAAAGTCCGCATGATGGGCAACCCGCTGTTCGTTGACACCATGAACGCCATGGGCGGCAACGGTATCTCGATGGCCTACGGCGAAGTGTTCAGCGCACTGCAGACCGGCGTGATCGACGGTGCGGAAAACAACCCGCCCAGCATGTTCACGTCCAACCACTTCAGCACGGGCACCAAGTACTACGCACAAACCAACCACCTGATCATTCCAGAACTGCTGGTGATGTCCAAGGTGGCATGGGACAAGCTGACACCCGCCGACCAGGCTTTGGTCAAGAAACTGGGCCGCGAAGCCCAGCTTGAGCAGCGCGCACTGTGGGACAAGAGCGTGGAAGAACACACCGCCAAGCTCAAGGCTGCAGGTGTGGAATTCGTGCCAGTGGACCAGAAGCTGTTCTTCGACGCCACAGAACCTGTGCGTGCCAAGTACGGTGCCAAGTTCGCCGACCTGATGAAGCGCATCGCCGAAGTCAAGTAAGTCAGATCTCTCCGTAGCCGTTACCGAGGGGCGCCGCATGCGGCGCCCCTTTGCAAAACGACAGGCAAACCCATGAAACAACTCACCCACCGCTTCTGCGACTGGCTGTACCTCGCGTGCATCTGGATCGCAGGCCTCTCGATATTCGTGATGTCACTCATCATCCCGTGGGGCATTTTTACGCGCTACGTACTCGGCACCGGCTCACAGTGGCCCGAACCTATTGCCACTCTCCTGATGGTGGTCTTCACATTTCTGGGCGCGGCGGCTGGTTACCGCGCCAATGCACATATCGCCGTGGCCATGGTGACAGGCAAGTTGCCAACCAGCGTACAAGCCATACTGGCACGCGCCATGGATGTGCTGATGCTGTTCATTGCCATTTTTATGACCTGGTATGGCGCCAAGCTCTGTATGGAAACCTGGAACCAGAGCATTGGCCAACTTCCGTGGATGCCCGTGGGTGTCACCTACCTGCCGGTGCCGATAGGCGGTGCCATCACTGCGTTGTTCGTACTGGAACGCCTTGTTTACGGCTACCAGCATCACCGGGACGTGGTTACCTATGACCACGAAAAAGTCACCGAACCTGAGGCCACCTGACATGGACGCACTCGTTTTACTTGGCTCGTTCCTGGGCCTCATGATTCTGGGCTTGCCCGTGGCCTATGCCCTGGGTCTTTCCGCGCTGATTGGTGCCTGGTGGATCGACATTCCGCTGGACGCCGTGATGATCGCCATCGCCAGTGGTGTCAACAAGTTCTCGCTGCTGGCAATCCCCTTCTTCGTGCTGGCGGGTGCCATCATGGCCGAAGGTGGCATGTCGCGGCGGCTCGTGGCTTTCGCTGAGGTGCTGGTGGGCTTCATGCGTGGTGGCCTGTCGCTGGTCAACATTCTGGCGTCCACCTTCTTCGGTGCCATCTCGGGTTCGTCCATGGCGGACACAGCTTCCGTCGGCTCGGTGCTGATCCCGGAAATGGAGAAGAAAGGCTACCCACGCGACTTCGCCACGGCGGTGACGGTCAGCGGATCGGTGCAGGCAATTCTGATCCCTCCCAGCCACAACGCCGTGATCTATTCGCTGGCGGCGGGCGGTGGCGTGTCCATCGCCGCGCTGTTCCTGGCAGGCGTGCTGCCTGGCCTGCTGCTGGGTCTGACGCTGGCCATCATGTGCCTTTTTATCGCCAAGAAGCGCGACTTCCCCCGTGGCCGACGCATCCCGATGCGTGAAGCACTGCGCATCGTTGCCGATGCACTGTGGGGCCTGATGACCATGGTGATTATTCTGGGCGGCATTTTGTCCGGTGTGTTCACGGCCACAGAGTCGGCATCCATCGCAGTGATATGGGCGTTCTTCGTGACGATGTTTATCTACCGCGACTACAAATGGAACGAGTTGCCCAAGCTGGTGCACCGCACGGTCAAAACGCTGGCGATTGTGATGATCCTGATCGGATTTGCCGCAGCCTTCGGCTACATCATGACGCTGATGCAGATTCCGCAGCAGATCACCGAACTGTTCACCAGCGTCTCCAGCAACAAGTATGTTGTGCTGCTGATGATCAACATCTTGCTGCTCGTGCTGGGCACCCTGATGGACATGGCTCCGCTGATCCTGATCATGACGCCGATTTTGCTGCCCGTCGTGATGAAGCTGGGTATCGACCCAGTGCACTTCGGCATGATCATGATGGTTAACCTCGGCATGGGTCTGATCACCCCCCCGGTGGGAGGAGTTTTGTTTGTCGGTGCTGCCGTCGCGAAATTGCCCATTGAAAAGGTCATCAAGGCGCTGTATCCCTTCTTCGGCGCGCTGCTCCTGGTGTTGCTGGCAGTGACCTACATTCCGGCGCTGTCGCTGTGGCTGCCCAACCTGCTTCTTAAGTAAGCGAAAAGCAATCACAAAGGGCGCGGTGTACACCGTGCCCTTTTTTTCACCCAACTGATTCAATTCAGCTCGGAATGGAGCCTGAATCACACACTTGGAGGCTCTGAAATGGAAGACCTGAAAGGCAAGACCGCACTCATCACGGGTGCCAGCACGGGGATTGGTGCTGCGGTGGCCATCGCTTTTGCAGCACGGGGTATGCGCGTCGCCGTGCACTACAACAGCTCTGCCGACGCGGCCAACCAGGTGGTGGCCACGATCCGTGCTGCAGGCGGCGATGCGTTTGCCTTGCAGGCGGATGTGCGCAACACCCAGGCCATCCGCGCAGCGGTGGCGTCCGCAGCGGCACAACTTGGCCACATCGACGTGCTGGTCAACAACGCGGGCAGCCTGGTCAAACGTGCACCGATTGCCGAGTTTGACGACGCGCTCTTCGATGAAGTGATGCACATCAATGCCCGCTCGGTGCTGGCGTTCTGCCGCGAGGTGGTGCCGCTGATGCGCACCCACGGCCAGGGCGGCAGCATCATCAATGTGTCGTCGGTGGCGGCGCGTAATGGTGGCGGGCCGGGCGCTTACCTGTACGCTGGTGCCAAAGGTTTTGTCAGCACGGCCACCCATGGCTTGGCGAAGGAGCTGGCACCCGACAACATCCGCGTGAATGCCGTGTCACCCGGTGTGATCCAGACACCGTTCCAGGACCGCTTCTCCACCCCCGCCATCCTCGAATCGTTCAGGGCCGGTATTCCGATGGGCCGTATTGGGCGGCCGGACGAATGTATTGGCGCGTTCCTGTTCCTGGCGTCTGCAGAAATGTCGGGTTACGTGACAGGCCAGATCCTCGAAGTGAACGGGGGGCAGTACATGCCCTGATAGACCTGCGGCATTAAAAATTTAGTATTCGACGGCTTCATCTTTTACTCCACCAAAAGCAACTGAGACAACACATGACCATGACCAAAAACCTTCTCTCCGGCCTGTTCGCCACCACCGCCCTGGCCTTCGGCCTGGCCGCACCGGCTGCAGCCCAGTCTGACTTCCCCAACCACACGGTGGAGTTGCTCGTGCCCTACCAGGCCGGTGGTGGCACCGACGGCCTGGCACGCGCCTTTGCCGATGCCAGCCGGAAACACATGTCGCAGCCCATCGTGGTGCTGAACAAACCCGGTGCCGGTGGTGCCATCGGCTGGAGTGAGGTCATCAACTCCAAGCCCGACGGCTACAAACTCGCCGTGGTCACGGTCGAGCTGCTGACGCTGCCGCATCTGGGCCTGGCCAAATTCAAATACGACGACTTCCAACCCATCGCCCAACTCAACGCCGACCCGGCCGCCATCACCGTGAAGGCAGACGCGCCCTGGAACTCGGTGGAAGAATTCCTGGCCGCGGCCAAAAAAGACCCCGGCGCGGTGCGTGTGGGCAACTCGGGCAACGGCTCGATCTGGCACCTGGCCGCAGCCGCGCTGGAAGACAAAACCAACACCAAGTTCAACCATATCCCGTTCAACGGCGCGGCCCCTGCCGTGCTGGCGCTGCTGGGTGGCCACATTGAAGCCGTGGCCGTGAGCCCCGCCGAAGTCACCACCCATGTGCAAGGCGGCAAGCTCAAAACCCTGGTGGTTATGTCCGACAAACGCGTCAAAGGTTTCGAGAAAGTGCCCACCGCCAAAGAGCGCGGCATCGACCTGACCATTGGCACCTGGCGCGGCCTGGGTGCGCCCAAGAACACCCCGCCCGAAGTGATGGCCAAACTGCGTGAGATCACCGCCAAGACCGCTGCCGAGCAGTCGCTCAAGGATGTGATGGACAAGCAGAACCTGGGCTATGTCTACACCGACGGTGCCACTTTCAAGGACACGCTGGCCAAGGACGACGTGTACTTCAAAGAGCTGATCACCAAGCTGAACATCAAGCCCTGAGCGTCCACCACACACAGCAGGAGACATCCATGAATTCAAGGAACTCTTCATCTGCCAAGGTGCTGCGCACGGCCCTGGCCGTTGCATGTGGCCTGGCCGCAGGCAGCGCTTCTGCCGCCACCTGGGTGTATGTGTCCAACGCCGACAGCCAGGAGATTTCGGTGCTGGAGCTGGACCGCAGCCAGGGCACCGTCAAACCGGTGGAGACGGTCAACGTCGGCGGGCAGGTCATGCCCATGGCGGTGAGCCCCGACAAACGGTTTCTCTATGCCGCACTGCGCTCACAGCCATTCCGCGTCACCAGCTTCGCCATCGACCCGGCCACCGGCAAACTGCGCAAGCTGGGTGAGGCCCCACTGGCCGACAGCATGGCCAACATCGACACCGATGCCACCGGCACCTGGCTGTTCGCTGCGTCCTATCCCGGCCACAAAATCACGGTCAACAGCATCGACAAGGAAGGCAAGGTCGGGGCTATCCAGCAACTGGTGCCTACCGCACCCAACGCCCACGCCATCCACGCCGATGCCAACAATCGCTTCGTGCTGGCCACCAGCCTGGGCGGCGACAACGTCTCTGCCTGGCGCTTCGACGCCACCACGGGCCGCCTGACACCGAACGAGCCCGCGCTGACCACCACCCCGCCAAAATCAGGCCCACGCCATATCGTCTGGGACAAAGCCCAGCGTTATGCGTACCTGCTGAACGAGCTGGACGCCTCGCTCCAGGTGTTTGCCTGGGACGGTGCCAAAGGCACGCTGCAGCCCCTGCAAAGCACCACGACCCTGCCTGCGGGCTTTACCGGTAAACCCTGGGCGGCAGACATCCACCTGAGCCCTGACGGGCGCCACCTCTACGCCTCGGAGCGCACGTCCAGCACCCTGTCCACCTTCCGCGTGGATGCGGCCACCGGCAAACTGCAGCCATTGGGCCAGACACCGACCGAAAAAACACCGCGTGGTTTCGCCATCGACTCCAGCGGCCGTTTCCTGATCGCAGCGGGGCAGGAATCCCACAGCGTGTCGGTGCACCCGATTGACCCCGCCACCGGGGCGCTGGGCACACCGAAGCAGCTGCCCGTGGGCAAGAACCCGAACTGGGTGGAAATCGTCGATTTCCCCTGAGAGCATCCCTAGGTTCGGGCAATAAGCCAATCAGTCGAAATGACTTTTTGCCTGTGGCCCGAGCCTTGAATGGTGCCTTCCAGATTCCGGCTACGACACCTCATTTGCACAGCCGGCGCGTTTTATGTATGATGCACATCATGCGAAAAACGCAACCCAACATCCGCACCGCCGCCAAAGAAGCGTCCCACGAGCGCATCGTGCAGGCGGCTGCGCGCGCCATCCGGCGCAGTGGTTATGCCGGAACGGGGGTTGCCGACATCATGAAAGAGGCGGGTTTGACGCACGGTGCGTTCTATGCCCATTTCGAGTCCCGCGAAGCCATGCTGGCCGAGGCGGCAGACCGTGCCGGTGCCGAGGCCAACGCCTTTGCGGCCCGTGTCATAGCTGCGGCCCCTCCAGCGCAGTCTTTGCAGGCACTGATGCAGACCTATCTCTCCAAAGAGCATTTGGCTGCTATCGAAACAGGGTGCCCGGTTTCGGCCCTGGGTTCCGAAATGCCCCGCCAGTCGCCCGAAGTGCGCCGGGCGGCAACACTCCGCATCAAGGAAATGATTGATTTGGTAGCCCGCCAGTCACCAGACTGGGGGCAGCCCGGCGCCCATGAGCGTGCGCTGGTGACGGTCGCCACCATGGTGGGCACCTTGATGCTGGCCCGGGCTGTTGATGATCCAGTTTTGTCGGACGCGCTCTGCAGCGCTGCAGTGAAGCACCTAGCCTCTCCCGAGGCCTGACCTACGGGCTCGTTTTTTTGCCATTAAGTATGATGACCATCATTCCAAAATCTCTGTCGCCCTGGCGTGCTGGCTTGGTCTCTTGCACTCTTTCGAGAAAGGAAAACCCATGAAAGTCTTTGTTGCCGACCGCTACGGAAAACAAGAACGCCTGCGCGCCGCTGATGTGCCGGAGCCGGATGTAGGTGACAACGATGTCTTGATCCAGGTGCATGCAACAGCGGTGAACCAACTGGACTCCAAGCTACGAAATGGCGAGTTCAAGCCCATCCTGCCGTACCGCCCTCCTTTCATCCTCGGCCACGATGTGGCCGGTGTGGTCGTCCGTGTCGGACCGCGCGTGCGCCAATTCAAAGTGGGCGACGAGGTCTATGCCCGGCCCGATGACTTTCGTATCGGTACGTTCGCTGAATTGATTGCCGTCAAGGAAGACTCGGTGGCGATCAAACCCAAAAACATCACCATGGAAGAAGCGGCATCCATTCCCCTGGTGGGCCTCACGGCATGGCAGGCGCTGGTAGAAAAGGCCAGGCTCAAGAAGGGGCAGAAGGTCTTCATCCAGGCGGGCTCTGGCGGCGTGGGAACATTCGCCATCCAGCTGGCCAAACACCTGGGCGCGACGGTGGCCACCACCACCAGCGCAGGCAACATGGCCCTGGTCAAGAGCTTGGGTGCCGATGTTGTGATCGACTACAAACAAGATGCGTTTGAAGAGCGGCTCAGCGGCTACGACGTGGTGCTCAACAGCCAGGACGGCAAGACCCTGGCGAAGTCTCTGGGCGTGCTCCAAGCCGGAGGCCACCTCATCTCCATCTCGGGGCCACCCGATCCCCAGTTTGCCGAAGACACCAAAGCGCCCTGGTTGGTCAAACAGGTCATGCGGGCTCTGAGCTGGGGAACCCGAAGGCAAGCCCAGCGCCTCAAGGTCAGCTACACATTCCTGTTCATGAAAGCCAGCGGAAGCCAGTTGCGGCAGATCACGTCGCTGATCGAGTCGGGTGCCATCCGCCCGGTGATCGACAAAGTGTTCCCCTTCGAATCCACCAACGAAGCCATGGCCTACGTCGAGAGTGGCCGAGCCAAAGGCAAGGTGGTCATCAAAGTCCGTTAAGCCGTTGCACCAGAACGACTTCACACGCCCCTACATATGACAAACGTCATGTGAAACCCACATCCTCTTTTTATTGGAGCCAACCATGAACATTCAAAACGCTGTTGTCCTCGTGACCGGTGCCAACCGCGGCATCGGCCTGGCCTTTACACGCCAACTGCTGGCGCGTGGCGCCCGCAAGGTCTACGCCGCCGCACGTGATCCCGCCACCGTTACCCTGCCCGGTGTGCAGGCTTTGCGGCTCGACGTCACCAAGCCCGAGGAAATCGCGGCTGCAGCACAGCAGGCCAACGATGTGACCCTGGTGATCAACAACGCAGGCATCGCCCAGCCCGGCGGTTTCCTGGCGGATGACAGCGACGCGGTGGCGCGCCGCATTTTCGAGACCAACTTCTTCGGCATGCTGAACGTGAGCAAAACCTTCGCGCCCGTGCTCAAAGCCAATGGCGGAGGTGCATTACTCAATGTGTTGTCGGTCGCGTCATGGGTCAACGGCGGAGAGCTGGCCGCCTATTCGGCGAGCAAGTCGGCAGCCTGGTCCTTGACCAATGCCCTGCGGCACGAGCTGGCCGCCCAGAAGACCCAGGTGCTGGGTCTGCACATGGCCTATGTCGACACCGACCTCACGCGGGGTTTCGAGGTGCAAAAAAGCAGTGCCGAGGAGATCGTGCAGCGGGCGCTCGACGGGCTGGAGGCGGGTGCCGATGAAGTGCTGGCCGATGCGCTGACCCAGCAAGTTCGGCAAGGTCTGACCGCGCCACGCCCGGCTTACCTTCCCCAGGGCGTTTGAGTCCGGGTCGGTGCATCAACCCGACCAGTTCCCCTGAAAACCAAAACCCTGCCAAGGCAGGGTTTTTTATGCATTAAATAAGGCTGTAGCGCAGGTAATACCTGCGCAACCAGCTATCAATTTAAAAGCGAAACATCACACCGCCGTTTTGCCCATCCCCAGCAGCCGCATCGCATTGCCCTTCAGGATGCCCGGCATCACCTCCGGTTTGAACCCGGCCTCCTCAAAGTCCTTCATCCAACGCTCGGGCGTGATCAGCGGGTAGTCCGAACCGAACAACACACGGTCTTTCAG
>JAGOEY010000264.1 GCA_017997515.1 Burkholderiaceae bacterium
ACCTGGATCAAACCCCTCACCGCCCAGGTCACCGAAGACTTCTCCAAGGTCACCCTGTTTGTGGCCAACCGCTTCAAGATGGACTGGATCCGGGCGCAGTACGCGGGCCGCATCTCAGCCATGCTGGAGAAAATTTACGGCCAGGCTGTCGTGTTGGAGTTAGTGCTTGCTCAGCGTGAAGCGCCCGCCAAACCTTTCTCTATCCCCTCCACGCTGGACGCACGTGCGCCGGTGGAGCCTGCGGGCTTGGGGGACGAAGCCGCGTCGGCCGTTTTTAAAACCCGGCTCAACAATGCCCTCACCTTCGACACTCTGGTGGAGGGTACGGCCAACCGCATGGCACGCGCTGCCGCCATGCATGTGGCCGGTATGCCGGGCCATTTGTACAACCCGCTGTTCATCTACGGCGGCGTGGGCCTGGGCAAGACCCACCTGATGCACGCCGTGGGCAACCGCCTGCTGGCCGACAAGCCAGACTCCAAAGTTCTCTACATCCATGCCGAGCAGTTCGTGACGGATGTGGTCAAAGCCTACCAACGGCGCACTTTTGACGAGTTCAAAGAGCGTTACCACTCGCTCGACCTGCTGCTGATCGACGATGTGCAGTTCTTTGCCAACAAAGACCGCACGCAGGAAGAATTCTTCAACGCGTTTGAAGCCCTGCTCGCCAAAAAGTCACACATCGTGATGACGTCGGACACCTATCCCAAGGGCCTGGCCGACATCCACGAGCGGCTGGTGTCGCGCTTCGACTCCGGCCTGACCGTTGCCATCGAGCCGCCCGAGCTGGAAATGCGCGTGGCCATTCTGATCAACAAGGCCCGCACCGAAGGCACCGAAATGCCTGAAGAAGTGGCCTTCTTCGTCGCTAAAAACGTGCGCTCCAACGTACGCGAGTTGGAAGGCGCGTTGCGCAAGATCCTGGCCTATTCACGCTTCAACCAGAAGGAAATCTCCATCCAGCTGGCCCGTGAAGCGCTGCGTGATCTGCTGTCGATCCAGAACCGGCAGATTTCTGTGGAAAACATCCAGAAAACGGTGGCCGACTACTACAAGATCAAGGTCGCCGACATGTACAGCAAGAAGCGCCCGGCCAGTATTGCCCGGCCGCGCCAGATTGCGATGTACCTGGCCAAGGAGCTGACGCAAAAGAGCCTGCCCGAAATTGGCGAGCTGTTCGGCGGGCGCGACCACACCACCGTCTTGCACGCTGTGCGCAAGATTTCGGGTGAACGCCAGCAACTGACCGAATTGAACCAGCAGCTGCACGTGCTGGAACAGACGCTGAAGGGCTGAGCAGGCGTGATCTTTCTACTGCGTGTGCCCTGTTTGCACTCCCCGCAAAACACCCGAAAAAACAGCGAAAATACCGTGTGTTGCCAACGGCGACTACAGGGGGCGTCGGGAGCCGCCACACACCCTTTCCACCCAGAAATCCATTGAGGTTGACATGATCGTCCTGAAGGCAACACAAGACAAAGTGCTCGCGGCGCTGCAATCGGTCGCAGGTATTGTGGAGCGGCGGCACACGCTGCCCATCCTGGCCAATGTGCTGATCCGCAAGACGGGGGAAACGGTGCAGCTCACCACCAGCGACCTGGAAATCCAGATCCGCACCCATGCCAAGCTCGACGGCGACACTGGTGATTTCACCACCACCATTGGTGCCCGCAAACTCATCGACATCCTGCGCACCATGCCCGCCGACCAGACGGTCAGCCTGGAGTCGAACCAGAGCAAACTCATCCTCAAGGGTGGCAAAAGCCGCTTCACGCTGCAAACCCTGCCTGCCGAAGACTTCCCCCTGGTGCAAGAAGCCGCCACGTTTGGCCCTGTGTTCAGCGTGCCGCAAAAGACATTGAAGGACCTGCTGGGCCAGGTGTCGTTTGCCATGGCGGTGCATGACATCCGTTATTACCTGAACGGCATTTTGTTTGTCGCTGAAGGCAAACAGCTGAGCCTGGTGGCCACCGACGGCCACCGCCTGGCATTTGCATCCGCCACGCTGGATGTGGATGTGCCCAAACAAGAGGTGATCCTGCCGCGCAAAACCGTGCTGGAGCTGCAGCGCCTGTTGTCCGACGCGGGTGGCGACAACCAGCCCGTCATCGAGATGCAGTTCGCCAGCAACCAAGCCAAGTTCAACTTCGGCGGCATGGAATTCGTGACCAAGCTGGTCGAAGGCAAGTTCCCTGACTACAACCGTGTGATCCCCAAGGGCCACAAGAACAGCATCACGCTGGGCCGCGCCGCCCTGCTGGCCAGCCTGCAGCGCACCGCCATCCTGACCAGCGACAAGTTCAAGGGTGTGCGCCTGAACATCGACCCCGGCACGCTGCGTATCGCCGCCAACAACGCCGAGCAGGAAGAGGCCGTGGACGAACTCGACATCGACTACGGCGGCGACAGCATCGAGATCGGCTTCAACGTCACCTACCTGATCGACGCCCTGGGCAACATGGACCAGGACATGGTGCAGATTGCGCTGTCGGACTCCAACAGCTCCGCGTTGTTGACCATCCCCGACAACGAAACCTTCAAGTACGTTGTGATGCCCATGCGTATCTAGGCTGCAAAAACCATAGCGACATCCCCAGCACCAACCCGCGTTCGACGCGGGTTTGGTCATTAAAGAGATTGCCAAAAACCGGTGTGTTTGCCCTGAAATCACCCGGTTTACATGAAGTGAAGTTGACCATGACCACAGAATCCCAGCAGCCCGCAGCGGACAACAACGACCCCAGCAACGACCTGGGTGGCAGCCAAAGCAGCTTCCAGCCCAAGATCGACACCAACCAGGCGGGCGCGTCCGAAGGTTATGGCGCCAACTCGATCACCATCCTGGAAGGGCTGGAGGCCGTGCGCAAACGCCCCGGCATGTACATCGGCGACACGTCCGACGGCACCGGGCTGCACCATCTGGTGTTTGAGGTGGTGGACAACTCCATCGACGAGGCGCTGGCCGGGCACTGCGACGACATCGCCGTCACCATCCACACCGACAACTCCATCTCGGTCACCGACAA
>JAGOEY010000265.1 GCA_017997515.1 Burkholderiaceae bacterium
ATGTATTTGCTGACGTTGGCTTTGGACACATCGAGTGTGCGGGCGGCCATGGAGAAACTTCCGCGTGATGCGACTTCGCGGAAGGTGCGAATGAGTTCGAGGGTGTCCATTGTTTCCGGGGCCGAAACAGACTTGTTCCGTTTGGGCCTGTTGTTTGCGGCAACTTCGCGTTCATTTGTGATTCACAGAGATTGCAAGCTTGCGAACTCTGGATGAAACGAACTTGGCGCATACCGCACTGCTAGTGAGTGGTGCAGCGCGCTGGTGGTTCCTTTCATGGCAAGGTTGTTTTTACTATTTCAAGGAAAAATCATGAATACGTCCAAAATTTTGACCCCCGTCCTCTTCGCTCTGGCAACCGCCGCCGCTGGCAGCGCCTTTGCAGGTGGCTACAACACGTATCCTGAAATTCCGTCCGCACCCAGCACACTGACCCGCGCCCAGGTGCAGGCAGAACTGGCCCAGGCGGCCAAGGACGGCACGCTGGAAATGAACGATGCAACCTACCCCGTCGTGGCGCAGGCAAGCCAGCAAAAAACACGTGCTGACGTGCAGCGCGCCAACCTGGCGTCTGCCAACACCGGCACGGTGCCCATGCAACATTAATGGACATGTTGAAGTAAACAGGCTGCGCAGCCAAAGCCCCACCTGGTCAAACGGGTGGGGCTTTTTTGTGGGCGGTACTTGCCGTTTGGGGGCTTATTGCCCGGTGCGGGCCAGGTAACGCTTGCGCCAGAACACCAGCACCAGCGCCACTGCAATCAAACTCATGGCACCCAGTGCCCACCAGAAACCATTGTTTTTGTGCACCAGCGGGATAAATTCAAAGTTCATGCCGAAGATGCCCGCCATCAGGTTCAGCGGCAAAAAGATGGCCGTGAGCGCGGTGAGTGTGCGCATGATGTCGTTGGTGCGGTTGCCCTGCAGGCTGAAGTGCATCTGCACCGCCGTCTCTGCGCCTTGCTCCAGCCGCCGCACATGGTTGAGCACGCGGTGGATGTGGTCGATCACGTCACGCGCCCGGGCCAGCAGGGCGTCGCGCTCGGTCTGTGCGGCGGGCTCGACCACCTGCTCGCGCAGCGTGTCAAACCACTCTTGCATGGCATCGTGTTGCTCCTCACACAGGTCTTGCAGCATGTGCAAAGTGTTGCGTGCGGTCAGCAGCGCACCCCAGTTGGCAATACGTGCGCGCGGATGCAGCAGCTCGGCCTGCCAGGTGTCGAGCTCGGTGCTGAGGGTGCGGCGCAGGTCGAGGTAGCTGTCCACCATGCCGTTGACCATCCGCAGCAGCAGGTCGGACGGGTTGGTCGGCAGGCGGCTGCGGGGCGCGGTGCCCGCAGCGGATGGCATATCGGCGGCTGCCGTGGCCTCGCTGCGCACGGCGTCGCCCAGGTAACGCTCGATAAACGCCTGGGCGGTGAAACACCCGGGCGGGTGCACACTGATCAGCAGCCGGTCAAACACCACAAACCCCACCGCACGTGAACGCACCCGCCCGAACGCTGCCAACGCGTGGCTGGCGGCGTTGTTGCCGAGCTCGCTGTGGACTTCATCCTGCGTGGCCAGCCGCCGGAAGATGATGCGGTCGTACACCGACGTGTAGTCGTAGTGCGACGGATGGGTCGGGTTGGCCAGGTCCTGGCAATGCAGGTCGAGGATGTGGGAGCCCCCCAGCTGCAGTGCTGCGGCCTGCAAGGCAGGCAGCGCGCTGGCCAGGGTGTCGCGGTCGAGGTAGATCCAGACAAACCCGTCACGCGGCGCAGTGGTGGGCACCACGTCTGTAAACCGCAGGGTGTTGGCGCTGAATTCAATGGTATTCATGTTCACCCCCAGGCTTCGCTTCGCTCTCGCCAACCCCCTTGCAGGGGGCGACACCAGCGGCCTGGCAGAGCCAGTTCCGCGGTGTCTGCTGGAAGGGCTCTGCATGCCTCGTACGGCGGGATGTTGTGAACTGCATGGTCAGCCTGGGTTGCAACGGTTACGGCTTTTCAGGCCCGCAGCAGGCGGGCTGCGTCCATGGCAAAGTAGGTCAGCACACCGTCGGCGCCCGCGCGTTTGAAGGCCAGCAGGCTTTCCATCATCACGGCATCGTGGTCGAGCCAGCCGTTCTGCGCAGCGGCTTTCAGCATCGCGTATTCACCACTGACCTGGTAGGCAAAGGTAGGCACACGAAACGTGTCCTTCACGCGGCGCACCACGTCGAGGTAGGGCATGCCGGGTTTGACCATCACCATGTCCGCGCCCTCGGCCAGGTCCAGCGCCACTTCGCGCAGGGCTTCGTCGATATTGCCCGGGTCCATCTGGTACACCTTCTTGTCGCTTTTTCCCAGGGCGCCTCGCGTGCCCACGGCGTCGCGGAAGGGGCCGTAAAACGCACTCGCGTACTTGGCGCTGTAGGCCATGATGCGGGTGTGGATGTGGCCTTGGGCTTCGAGCACGTCGCGGATGGCACCAATACGCCCGTCCATCATGTCGCTGGGTGCCACGATGTCCACCCCGGCTTCGGCATGGGTCAGTGCCTGGCCGCAAAGAATCTCCACCGTGTCGTCATTGAGGATGTAGCCGGTGGCGTCGAGCACGCCGTCCTGGCCATGGCTGGTGTAGGGGTCCAGCGCCACGTCGGTGAGCACACCCAGATCGGGGAATTCTTTCTTCAACGCCCGCACCACACGTGGCACCAGGCCGTCGGGGTTCAGTGCCTCTTTGCCGTCCGGCGTTTTCAGGCTCGGGTCAATGGAGGGGAACAGCGACAGCACCGGAATGCCCAGGCGCACACATTCTTCGGCCACCGGCAGCAGCAGGTCCAGGCTCAGGCGGTCCACACCGGGCATGCTGGGCACCGCCTCGCGCAGGCCCTGGCCTTCGTGGATGAAAACGGGGTAGATCAGGTCGTGCACCGTCAGGCTGTTTTCACGCACGAGGTTGCGCGTGAAGCTGTCGCGGCGCAGGCGGCGTGGGCGGTTCAGGGGGAAGGGGGCAGGGTTGGGGGCGAAGGTGCTCATGGGGAAAATTGTGCCCCATC
>JAGOEY010000046.1 GCA_017997515.1 Burkholderiaceae bacterium
GCCTGGGCAAGCCGGGGGTGTATGTGCTCAACGCGCCCGGCCGCGCCCCCACACCAGCCGACCTGCAGCGCGCCGTGAAGCTGGCGGGCAAAGCGGTGCTGGCTTTGGCGGGGGTGGCGCTGGGGGCCTTGGTGGTGATGATGCTGGTGTTGGGGTAAAACTGGATTTGTGCGTCAGATTGACGTACAATTTTTGGCTAGAAGGAGCCCCACCATGACCGCTGCCAGCACTGAATCCGCCCGCATCAACCTGCGCACCAGCCCCGAGGCCAAGGCGCTGATAGAGCGCGCTGCCGCCATCATGGGCTCGACCGTGTCCAGCTTCATGCTGCAAAACGCGTACGAGGCGGCCCGGCGTATCGTGGCGGACAACGACACCATCATGCTGTCGCAAGCTGACTTTGAACGGTTTATTGCCCACTGCGAAAACCCACCTGAACCCACCGAGGCCCTGCGCAAACTCATGGCGATGCGCTGAATGGTGGTGCGTATTGAGCGTTTGGCGGCGCGCCACCAGCGGGCTGGTTTTGACTGCGGCGAACCCGCCTTGAACGACTTCTTGCAGCGCCAGGCCGGGCAACTGGAACGGCGCGGTTTTGGCAAAACCTATGTGGCGCTAGCCCCAGACGGCATCCAGGTGGTGGGTTTTGTCACCCTCAGCGCGGGACAGGTGGAAGCGCAAACATTGCCTCCTCACCTCAAGTTGCCGCGTTACCCGGCACCCATCCTGCGTATCGGCCGACTGGCTGTGGACCGGCAGCAGCAAGGGCAGGGCACTGGCCAGCATTTGATGTCGTTTGCCCTGCAGTTGGCGCTGGAGTTTTCGCAGCAAGTAGGTTTGTTTGCGGTGGTGGTTGATGCCAAGAACGAGCAAGCCAAAGCCTTCTATACAAGCCTGGGTTTTGTCGCCACCTTGGGCGATCCCCAGTGCCTGTATCTGCCCCTGGCAACTTTGGAAAAGTGGGCCGATCGTTAATGGCTGCACTCGACTACACCACCCTCGAGCAACTCCGCCGCCAGCACCCCGCCTGGCGCTTGCTGGTGGCCGAACACGCGCCACTGGTGGCGAGTTTTTTGCACCGCGTCTTCATCACGCCGAACGTGCGTGTCATGGCTCAGGCGGATCTGGTGGAGTCGCTGAACGACACGCTGTATGGCCTGCGCGAGCACGCATTGACGCGGGGTGGCGACAAGGTCTTTCCCAAGTCTGCGCAGGAGTATTTAAACGACTGGGCTGCCAACGACAAAGGCTGGCTGCGCAAGTTCTATCCGGCCGGGTCGGACGAGCCGCACTTTGACCTGACCCCCGCCACCGAACGCGCTTTGGCCTGGCTGGTCAGCCTGTCGGACCGGGCCTTTGTCGGTACCGAGTCGCGCCTGCTGACCTTGTTCGAGCTGCTCAAGCAGATGAGTGAGGGCAGCGACACCAACCCCGCAACCCGCCTGGCCGAGCTGCACAAGCGCCGCGACGAGATTGATGCAGAAATTACCCTGGTGCAGAGCGGCAACATGCCTTTGCTGGGCGACACGGCTTTGCGCGACCGGTTCCAGCAGTTCACCGGCCTGGCGCGCGAGCTGCTGACCGACTTCCGCGAGGTGGAGCACAACTTTCGCATGCTCGACCGCCGCGTGCGTGAGCGCATCGCGCTGTGGAACGGGGCCAAAGGCGATCTGCTGCAAGACATCATGGGGGAGCGCGATGTGATCGCCGACTCTGACCAGGGCAAGAGCTTTCGGGCGTTCTGGGATTTTTTGATGTCGCAGTCGCGCCAAGAAGAACTCACGGCCTTGCTGGAGCGGGTGCTGGACTTGCCGCCGGTGGCCGCCATGTCACCCGACATCCGTCTGCGCCGTGTGCACTACGACTGGCTGGAGGCGGGTGAACACGCGCAGCGCACCGTGGCGTTGCTGTCGCAGCAGCTGCGCCGTTTTCTGGACGACCAGGCCTGGCTGGAGAACCGCCGCATCATGGACTTGCTGCACGGCATCGAAGCCCATGCGCTGGCCCTGCGCGATGCCACACCCAGCGGCGCGGTGCAGGCCATCAACGCTTTGCACCCCAGTGTCGATTTGCCGCTGGAGCGCCCGCTGTACAGCCCTGCTGTGAAAGCCGTGCTCAGCAGCGGGGCGCTGCAGGCCGGTGACGCCGACCTGGACACCAGCGCCTTGTTCTCGCAGGTGCGGGTGGACAAGGCCGCATTGGCCAGCCACATCCGCCAGTCGCTGCAAACCCGGGCCCAGATCAGCCTGGCGGACTTGCTGCAAACCCGGCCGCTGCAACAAGGGCTGGGTGAGCTGGTGGCGTATTTGCAGCTGGCCAGTGTGGCCGCGCAGTCGGTGGTGGATGAAGACACGCAAGAGACCGTGCGCTGGACCAGTGCCGACGGCGTCATTCGCAGCGCGACCTTGCCCCGCGTTATTTTTGTCAGAAACTGAGTAAGTGCCTATGGACACCCTGGACGACAACTTGCCAGACACCACGCCTGCCACACCGCCCGCCACACCGCAATATGCGCTGACCAGCGTGGTGGTTCCACTGCTCCGGGGTGTGCTGTACCGCGAAGAAGATCCCGCCCTGTGGACAACCCTGCTGGCCCAGCGTGCCCGTGTGGCGGACTACGTGGCTGTGCTGGCGCTGGATCTGCACGTGGACGAAGCTGAGGGTTACGCGTTCTTGCGTTCACGCACGGCAGGTGATGGCGACGATGACAGTGCCCCCAAACTGCCCCGCCTGGTGCGCCGCCAGCCGCTGAGTTTTCACGTCAGCCTGCTGCTGGCCCTGTTGCGCAAAAAAATGGTCGAGTTTGACGCCAGTGGCGGCGACACCCGTTTGATTTTGTCGCGCAGCCAGGTGGTCGAGTTGATCCGTGTTTTTCTGCCTGCAGGCTCCAACGAATCCCGACTGATCGACCAGGTCGAGACCCACCTGAACAAGGTGATCGAGCTGGGTTTTGTGCGCCGCCTCAAGCCCGCCGGTGTGGGGCAGGAGCCGGTGTTTGAAGTGCGCCGCATCCTCAAGGCTTTTGTGGATGCGCAGTGGCTGGCTGATTTTGACCAGCGCCTGGCGGCCTATGCGCAGCAATTGACGGCACCCGATGCGGAGGCTTCCGATGACAACGGCTGATTTGTTTGCTGACGCGGCGGCACCCGATGCCACCCAGGATGTCCCTATTCATCCGAGCGCAGAGGCCGCCGGGCTGAGCGGCTTTCGCCTGCAGCGGCTGGAGGTGCTCAACTGGGGCACCTTTGACAAGCGGGTGTGGAGCCTTGCTCTCGATGGGCGCAACGGCCTGTTAACGGGCGACATTGGCTCGGGCAAATCGACCCTGGTGGACGCCGTCACCACCTTGCTGGTGCCCGCCCAGCGTATTGCCTACAACAAGGCCGCTGGGGCCGATGCCCGCGAGCGCTCGCTGCGCTCTTACGTGCTGGGCCACTACAAATCCGAGCGCAACGAATCCAGTGGCAATGCCAAACCCGTGGCCTTGCGCGATGCCAGCAGTTACTCGGTGATCCTGGGCGTGTTCCACAACGCCGGGTTTGACCAGACCGTCACGCTGGCGCAGGTGTTCTGGCTCAAAGACACGGTGGGCCAGCCCGAGCGTTTTTATGTGGCCAGCGACCAGGCCTTGTCGATTGCGGCCGACTTCTCCCACTTTGGCAGCGCCGTGACCGCCCTGCGCACGCGCTTGCGCAAAGGCGGTGCCACGCTGTTTGACAGCTTCCCACCCTATGGCGCGCACTTTCGCCGCCGCTTTGGTATCGAAGGCGAGCAGGCGCTGGAGCTGTTCCACCAAACCGTGTCGATGAAATCGGTGGGCAACCTCACCGACTTTGTGCGCCACCACATGCTGGAGCCGTTCGACGTGGCCCCGCGCATCCAGGCGCTGATTGCCCATTTCGACGACCTCAGCCGCGCACATGCCGCTGTGCTCAGGGCCAAACAGCAGGTCGCGCTGCTGACCCCGCTGGTAGACGACTGCGACAAACACGCCGCGCTGCTGGCCAGCACCGACACATTGCGCCGATGCCGCGAGGCCCTCAAGCCGCACTTTGCGGCGCTCAAGCTGGACCTGATCGACACCCGCCTGCAGACCCTGGCAGACACCTTCGCCAGCGAAAACGCCAAGCTCGAAAAGCTCGACGCGCTGCGCGCTGAACAGCAAAAAGACGAGCGTGCGCTGCGCCTGTCGATTGCCCAGAGCGGTGGTGACCGCATCGCCCAACTGGGTGACGAAATTGCCCGCAAGCAGGCTGAAGTGGCCCGGCGCAAAACCAATGCTGCCCGCTACGACGAGCTGCGCAAACAGCTGGGCCTGCTGCAGGTCGCCAGCATGGAAGACCTGATCACCCAACAGCAAAGCTGTGTGCAGCTGCGCGAGGTCGAGAAAGACAGTGGCGCCGCCTTGCAAAACGCTCTGGTTGAACACAGTGCTGCGTTCACGCTGGGCAACCAGGAGCACCAAGCGCTGAAGGCCGACATCACCAGCCTGCAAGGCCGCCGCAGCAATATCGACACGCAGCAAATCGCCATTCGCGCCGCCTTGTGCCAGGCGCTGGGCATCACCGAAGAGTCCATGCCTTTTGCCGGTGAGCTGATGGAGGTGCGCGACAGCGAACGCGACTGGGAGGGGGCCATCGAGCGTTTGATGCACAACTTTGGCCTGTCGCTGCTGGTGCCCGAGGCGCTCTACGCCCGCGTGGCCGAGTGGGTGGACCAGACCCAGCTCAAAGGCCGTTTGGTCTACTTCAGCGTGCGCCCGGGCAAACCCGCCGAGCCGCCACCGCTGCATGCTGACGCTCTGCCACGCAAGATCGCCATCAAACCCGATTCGGCCTTCTACCACTGGCTGGAGCAGGCGGTGTGGCAACGCTTCAACGTGGTGTGCTGCACCAGCCAGGAGCAGTTTCGCCGTGAGCCCCGGGCCGTCACACGCTCCGGCCAAAGCAAGGGGGGCGACCGCCACGAGAAGGACGACCGGCACCGACTGGACGACCGCAGCCGTTATGTGCTGGGCTGGAGCAACGCCGCCAAACTCGATGCCTTAAAAACCAAGGCGCGGGTGCTGGAGGCCAGGCTCGGCCAGATCGGTGCACAGATTGGCGCGGTGCAGACACAGCAGCAGACGGTTCAGCATCGGCTGAGCGCCCTCGACAAACTGGTCGAGTTCCACGACTACCGGGAGCTGGACTGGCCCAGCCTGGCGCTGGACGTTCAACGTGTGCAGGACGAATTGACGCGACTGCAAGAATCGTCGGATCTGCTGCAGACCCTGACCCAGCGCCTGGCCGCGCTGGAGGGCCAACTGGAGGACACCGAAGGCAAGCTGGCAACACAGCGCGAACGGCGTGCCAAGACCGAACAAAAAACCAGCGATACCCAGGCCCTGCGCGACCAGACGGAGCTGCTGGCCACTGCGGCAGACACCGACGCGGCTGTTGCGGCGCAGTTGGCGGCCCTGCAGACCGAGATATCTGCGGGGCAGCCACTCACGGTGGAGAGCTGCGATGCCCGTGAGCGTGACGTGCGTGATGCCTTGCAAAAATCCATCGACACCGAGGCCAGCCGCGCCAACCGCCTGTTGGAAAAAATCATTGCTGCGATGCGCGCCTTCAGCACCGCATACCCGCTGCAGACGCAGGAAATCGACGTCTCCGTCGCCTCGGCGGGTGAATACCGCAGCTTGCTGCAACAGCTGGCAGCCGACGACCTGCCGCGTTTTGAGAGCAAGTTCAAGGACTTGCTGAACGAGAACACCATCAACGAGGTGGCCCACTTCAACTCGCAGCTCAACCGCGAACGCGAGACCATCAAGGAACGTATTACCCGCATCAACCAGTCGTTGCGGCAGATTGACTACAACCCCGAGCGCTTCATCGTTCTGGAAACGCAGGCCGCCACGGATGTGGAAGTGCGCGACTTTTCAGCCGAGCTACGCGCCTGTTTGTCCGGCGCGCTGTCGGGTGACGCAGCGTCGCAGGACGGCCAGTATTCCGAGGCCAAGTTCCTGCAGGTCAAAGCCATCATCGAGCGGCTGCGGGGCCGCGAAGGCCACACCGAACTCGACCGGCGCTGGGCCGCCAAAGTCACCGACGTGCGCAACTGGTTTGTGTTTGCCGCCAGCGAGCGCTGGCGCGACGACGAGCGTGAACATGAGCACTATTCCGACTCCGGCGGCAAGTCGGGCGGGCAAAAAGAAAAGCTGGCCTACACCATCCTGGCGGCCAGCCTGGCCTACCAGTTTGGTCTGGCTTGGGGCGAAACCCGGTCGCGCAGCTTCCGTTTTGTGGTGATTGACGAAGCCTTTGGTAGAGGGTCCGACGAGTCCGCCCAGTATGGGCTGGAGCTGTTCCAGCGGCTGAACCTGCAGCTGCTCATCGTCACCCCGCTGCAAAAAATCCACATCATCGAACCCTTTGTCGCCAGTGTGGGGTTTGTGCAGAACGACGAGGGCCGCGACTCCAAACTGCGCAACCTCAGCATCCAGGAATACCAGGCTGAAAAAGACCGCCTGGCCGCGCTGACCAGCCAGGTGCACATCGCTGGAATTGGTGATGCCCTGGACTAGCCCGGCCGACCTGCGTGTCCAGGTGCACAAGCTGTGGGACAAGGGCGTCTTGCTGGCACAGGTGGTGGCGCCGCAACACGGACTGTTCCCTCTGCGCTTGCCGCTTTCCGTCCCCGGTTCATCCGACCTCGCCACGCGCTTCCCCGAGGTGCGCCTCTGGGCCGCTGCGCTGCGCCACAACGCCGTGGACTACCGGCTCACCGAGCGCGCAGCGCGCCACCGCGAAGTGGGCAGCCAAAGCGTGCCCGACGCCGTGTGGATCGACTCCCTCGACGCGGCCATGGCGTTTATCGGCAAAACCAAAGACACCCAGCGCTTCAGCGCACTGGTCAGCAGCACGCGTGTATCCCAACCCGCGCTGCTTCCGTGGCTGGCCAAGCGTCCGCTGGCGGCGCTGGCCCTGGCTGCGCAATGGCCCCGCCTGCTGGCCGTCGTGGCCTGGCTGCAGGCCCATCCGCGCCCCGCCATCTACCTGCGGCAGGTGGACATTGCCGGGGTCGATAGCAAGTTCATTGAAGCCCACCGCAGCGTGCTGGCCGAGCTTCTGGACATCGCCTTGCCGCCCGAGGCCATCGACGCCAGTGCCGCCGGGGCCAGCCAGTTCGCCCGCCGATACGGCTTTTTGGACAAACCGCTGCGCATCCGATTTCGGCTGCTGGACGGATCGGCCTTTGGTGTGGACATCGGCATCACCCAGGCTGCGTTTGCGCAACTTGCACCAGCGGTTCACAACGTCTTCATCACCGAAAACGAAGTCAACTTCCTGGCCTTCCCGCAGGTGCCGGGCGGCATGGTGGTGTTTGGCGCGGGCTATGGTTTCGAGGCGCTGGCCGATGCCCAGTGGCTGCACCGCTGCGCCGTGTACTACTGGGGCGACATCGACACCCACGGCTTCGCCATCCTCGACCAGCTCCGCGCCACGCTGCCCCACGCCCAGTCCCTGCTGATGGACCGCGCCACGCTGCTGGCCCACACCGCCCACTGGGGCGAAGAGCCGCAACCGCTGCTGCGCAACCTGCCTTGGCTGACGGCAGAGGAGGGCGCGCTGTTTGACGACCTGCGTGACAACCGCCTGCAAACACGTTTGCGGCTGGAGCAGGAGCGGGTGGGGTTTGGCTGGGTGCAGCGGGCGTTAATGGGTTTGAAAATACCGGGTGGGTGTTGATTGTTCTGCTTCGCATTGCCTCCTATTGGTTTGAAATACTTCATGAATAAAATATGCCTCTAGCGCACGTTCTACCAGCACTAGTAGCTATCATTTTGATAACGCCATGGCCATGACTGCCGAGCACGGCGGCCCCGACGCCCTGGGCACACCCCGCTTCGACTTCTCCACCAACAGCAACAGCCTGGGGCCATGCCCGCAAGCGCTGGCTGCGGTGCAGCAGGCCGACGCCACGGTGTACCCCGACCCGCAGTACACCGCGCTGCGGGCGCAGCTGGCGGCGTTCCATGGGGTGGATATGGGGCGGGTGGTTTTGGCGGCCAGTGCCAGTGAATTCATTTTTCGTTGCAGCGCGCTGCAACGGGGGCAGGGCGTGTGTTTGCCCCCGCACCACTACGGCGACTATGCGCAGGCGGCGCTGGTTTGGGGTTTGCAGAAGGCTTCGGCAGCGGATGCCGGGCTGCTGTGGGGGTGTGAACCGTCCAGCCCTCTGGGACAGAACCATGCCGGGTTGGTGGCGCTGGTGGATGGGTTGCGGGTGGCGCAGCAACTGGTGCTGGACTGTGCCTATGCGCCGCTGCGCCTGGAAGACGCGCCCAGCCTCGGTGCCGCGCAGATGGACAGGCTGTGGCAGCTCTACACGCCCAACAAGGCGCTGGGGCTGACCGGAATCCGCGCGGCCTACGCGATTGCGCCGCTGGGCGCGGACACCGCGCCGCTGCAGGCGCTGTGCCCGTCCTGGCCGGTGGGTGCGCATGGTGTGGCGCTGCTGCAGGTGTGGTGCAGCCCGGCCAGCCAGCAGTGGCTGGCGCAGAGCCTGCCGACCTTGCGGGTGTGGAAGGCGCGGCAGATGGACTTGCTCACATCGCTGGGCTGGGTGTGCCTGCCCAGCGACGCCAACTTTTTCTGCGCCCGGCCTGCCGTGGGTGATGTGCCGCTGATGCTGCACACGCTGCGCGGACAGGGCATCAAGCTGCGCGACGCCACGTCGTTTGGCCTGCCGGGCCATGTGCGGCTGGGGGTGTTGCCGCCTGCTGCGCAGGACACGCTGGCACGGGCGATCACGCAGTTTTAGCTGGCCGCAGCGGTGGGGCGCACGCTCAGCGCGGTACGGTATTTTTGTAGACCACGCCGTCCTTCATGATCACCACGAAGTTGCGCTCCGGGTCTGCGATGAGTTTCAGGTTCTCCAGCGGGTTGCCGTCCACCAGCAGCAGGTCGGCCATGGCGCCCACCTGCACCACACCCAGCTTGCCGGGGTAGGGGTTGCGCTTGCCGGTGAGCTGCAGCAATTCGCCGTTGGTGCCGGTGGCCATGGCCAGGGTTTCGGCCGGGGTGTACCAGCGGTTCAGGCTGGCGAGGATTGAACCCTGCTGTGCGGCCAGCGCGGCGGAGAACAACACGTCGGTGCCGAACGCGGTCTTGAGCTGGTACTTCTTGGCCAGCGTGTAGGTGTTGTTGTTGCCCGCAAACACCTCCTCGGCCTTTTTCCGCTCGAACGAGCCCGGAGGGAATGCATCGGCCATGGCGTCCGGGAACGGCTGGATGCTCAGCCAGATGCCCTTGCTTTGCATCAGCCGGGCCGTCTCGTCGTCCATCAGGCTGCCATGTTCGATGACCTTGACCCCCGACTCGATGGCCTGGCGAATAGCTTCTGTGGTGTACGCATGGACCGTGACATAAGTGCCCCAGTTACCTGCCGCCTCCGTCGCCGCACGCAGCTCGGCCGGTGTGAAGGTCACCACGTCCAGCGGACTGTGGGGTGAGGAGACACCGCCGCCAGCGGTCAGCTTGATGTGTGCCGCGCCGCGCATGAGTTGCTCGCGCACCCGCATACGCACCTCGTCGGGGCTGTCGGCAATGGCGCTGTCGCCGTCCTTGTCGCCCACGGCACCGGGCGCCCCTTGCCTGCGTGGCAGGTCGCTGGCCTGGCGGAAGTCACCATGGCCGCTGGTCA
>JAGOEY010000266.1 GCA_017997515.1 Burkholderiaceae bacterium
AGCCCGGGAAATCCCCAATGCACTAAATCGGAGCAGCCCTTACATTCACGTCACTCGCAAACGGGCCTTGGGCTTGTAAAGGCGGGGTTCGAGGAGACATCCCCCTAAATAGAACAATCCAAGGCATCCGCTACGAGGTGCAATTTTTTAAAAGACGCCGCTAATCCCGGCGTCTTTTTTTTGGCCAAATTGGCCTCCAGCGCCCTGTGGATATGCGCCATCAGCTCCTGATTACATAGCAAGCATCGGTGCGACAATCCCCCGCATGGAATGGATTGTTGTGTCTTTGGCCTCGCTGCTGGCCGGTTTTGTCGATGCGATCGTGGGCGGCGGGGGGCTGATTCTCACGCCCGCGCTGTTTGCGGTGTTTCCCACCACGCACCCGGCCACCCTGTTCGGCACCAACAAAAGTGCGTCTATTTGGGGCACGGCCGCTGCCACTTGGCAGTTCAGCCGCCGTGTGCAGATCCGCTGGTCCACCATGCTGCCCGCCGCTGCGGTGGGTTTTGCGGCGTCTTTCGGTGGTGCGTGGCTGGTGACCATCGTGGCGCCCGACTTTTTGCGCAAACTGTTGCCCGGCATCTTGCTGGCGGTGCTGGTGTACACCCTGGCCAAAAAAGACCTGGGCCAGCACCACACACCGCGCCTGCAGGGCCGCGCCGAGGTGCTGGCGGCCTGCACCATTGGGCTGTTGATAGGGTTTTACGACGGTTTTTTTGGGCCCGGCACCGGCAGTTTTCTGGTGTTCCTGTTTGTGCGCTGGCTCGGGTACGACTTTTTGAACGCGTCTGCCAGCGCCAAACTGCTCAACACCGCCACCAACCTCGCCGCACTCATTCTGTTCACCCTCAAAGGGCATGTGTGGTGGCACTACGCCGTGGTGCTGGCGGTGGCCAACGTGGTGGGCAGTGTGCTGGGCACGCGTATGGCGCTGAAACACGGCACGGGGTTTGTGCGTGTGGTGTTTATCTTCGTGGTCAGCGCGTTGATTCTCAAAACAGGCTACGACGCGTTTTTGAGATAAGCGCCACGACGGTCACGGCGCTCTCCATTACTCAAGGCGCTGGCAAGCTGATGTCCGCTGCAGCGCGGGGTTTGCCGATGGGGGCCGAGGCCTTGCCGATCCTGACGGCGGCCATGTCTTCTTCGCTGGGGTACTGGTCCAGCAGCCAGTAGTCCATGACGCGGCGGGCAATCGGGGCGGCAGCCCCTGCACCCCAGCCGGCGTTTTCAACAATCACGGCCACGGCAATACGCGGGTCGCTGGCGGGGGCGAACCCCATGAACAACGCGTGGTCACGCTGGTGTTCTTCGAGCGCACGGGCGTTGTATTTGGTGTTCTGTGCCTGGGTCACGGCCTGCGCCGTGCCGGTCTTGCCAGCGGCTTGGTAACCCGCCCCTGCAAACACACCACGCGCCGTGCCGCTGGTGACCACACTGGTCAGGCCTTCACGCACCACAGCCACGTGGGCGGGTTTGTAGCCCAGGTTCTCCGACGTGGGCTGCACCACCGGGCTGACCTGCCCGGTGACCGAGTCGCGGGTGCCCAGCACCACATGGGGCCGGTGTTTGATGCCACCGTTGGCGACGATGGCGGTGGCCTGCGCGAGCTGCAGCATGGTGAAGCTGTTGTAGCCCTGGCCAATGCCCAGCGAAATGGTTTCACCCGCAAACCACTTCTTTTGCTCGGGCCGTTTGTAGGCGTTGCGTTTCCATTCGGTGCTGGGCAGGACGCCGCGCACTTCGCCGCCCAGGTCGATGCCGGTGGACTGGCCAAAACCCAGCGGTTTCATGAAGTCGTGGATCAGGTCCACGCCCATTTCGTTGGCCAGCGAGTAGTAGTAAATGTTGCTCGACACCTGGATCGAACGCCGCATGTCCAGCATGCCCAAGTTGCCTTCGGGGCTGCCAAAACGGTGGCCCGCAAAGTTGAAGAAACCGGGGTCGTTGACCATCACGTTGGCACCCCGTTTGCCGGTCTCCAGCGCAGCCAGCGCCATGAAGGGTTTGTAGGTGGAGCCCGGTGGGTAGGTGCCACGCAGCGCGCGGTTCAGCAGCGGTTTGTTGATGGATTCACTCAGCGCACTCCAGCTTTCCTGGTCGATGCCTTCCACAAACAGGTTGGGGTCGAACGTGGGTTTGCTCACAAACGCCAGCACTTCGCCGGTGCGCGGGTCGATGGCCACCAGTGCGCCCCGGCGGTCGCCAAACATGTCCTCGACCAGCTTTTGCAGCTTGATGTCGATCGACAGCATGATGGTCTGCCCCGGTGTGGCCGGGCTGCTGGCCAGGCGGCGCACGGCGTGGCCTCCGGCGGAGGTTTCCATTTGCTCCACGCCGGTGGTGCCGTGGAGCTGGCGCTCGAAGCTCTGCTCTACCCCGAGTTTGCCGATGTAGTCGGTGCCGCGGTAGTTGGCCTCGTCGTCGGAGTCCTGGATCCGTTCTTTCTCGCGCTGGTTGATACGACCGATGTACCCAATCACATGGCTGGCCAGCTCACCCTGCGGGTAGGTGCGAAACAGCCGCGCCTTGATCTCGACCCCCGGAAACCGGTAACGCTGCGCCGCAAACCGCGCAACCTCTTCTTCCGTCATGCGGGTGCGCAGGGGCAGCGACTCAAAATTGCGCGACTCGTCCATGAGTTTCTTGAACCGCCGCCGGTCGCGTGGTGTGATGTCCACCACCTGGGCCAGCGCATCAATCGTCTCCTCGATCGGCCCGGCCTTGGACGGTGTCACTTCCAGTGTGTAGGCCGAGTAGTTGGTGGCCAGCACCACACCCTTGCGGTCCAGAATCAGCCCCCGGTTCGGCACGATCGGCACGATGGCCGTGCGGTTGTTCTCGGCCTGGTCACTCAGATCACCATGCCGCACCACCTGCAGGTACACCAGCCGCGCCGCAATCAGCCCAAACGCCAGCAGCACCACCGCCGCAATCACAAACACCCGCCCCCGAAACCGCGACAGGTCTGCCTTGACGTTGCGTAGCTCGGTCATGTTGCGCTCAT
>JAGOEY010000267.1 GCA_017997515.1 Burkholderiaceae bacterium
GGGCACCTTCTGTCCGACCTTCAGGGCGTGACTCGGATGCATCCGGGCGCGGGGCCCGAATCGGCATGTTTTCCTGTTGGCCATCACCGATGGCCAATGGCTGAACTTCTGCCGAATCGCGCGGGGCGCGTTCACTGCGGCCACGTGGTCTGTTGTCGGGGTTGCGGTCTGTCCGATCGGTTCGGGGTGGGCGTGCTGCTGTTTCAGGACGGGTCTCCAGAGAGTCGCCTCGTTGCTCGTTGCGTCCACGCTGGTTGCGGTTTTCTGTCCGCACGTCTGCTGCCTGGCCATCTGGACGGGCCTCGCTGCGTCCATCCTGGCGGCGACCCGATCCACGGCCATTTCGACCAGCATCACGCCCGCTGCCGTCACGCCCGCCTTCTCGCATGGGCGACCGTGAAGGTGGCATGCCTTGGTTCAGTGCAGTGTTTGCAGGCTGCTCGGAGGAGGCGGGTGACGGTGCTGGCGCAGGTGCGCTGGCAGCGGGTGCTGTGTGGGTTTGACCGCCCAACAGCCGTTTCAGCCACCCAAAGAAGCCCCCACCGCTGCTGGCTGGGGGTGGCGCGGCTGGTGCAGGTGCTGCCGATACGGGAGCTGGTGCCGCCACCGCTGTGGGAGCCGCCACAGGTTTGGGGGCCGTCACAGGAGCGGGGCCATCGGGCAGCACGCCTTTGATCAAAGGCTCTTGCTTGTTGCTTCTTTCCTGGCTTCGGCGGGTGAAGGTCGCCACATCTTCGGTTTCTTCTGCCAACTTGTAGCTGGCATCCATCGAATCGAGACGCGGATCGTCGTTTTTCAGGCGATCCAGTTTGTAATTGGGCGTGTCGAGCGATTTGTTGGGCACCAGCAGGACGCTGATGCGCTGCTTGAGTTCGATTTTGGTGATCTCGGTGCGCTTTTCGTTCAGCAGGAAGCTGGCCACTTCCACTGGCACTTGCACCAGCACAGCGGATGTGTTGTCTTTGAGAGACTCTTCCTGGATGATGCGCAGGATTTGAAGTGCCGAGCTTTCGGTGTCGCGGATGTGGCCGGAGCCGCCGCAACGTGGGCAGGGAATGGAGGCTCCCTCGCTCAGTGTGGGACGCAGACGCTGGCGGCTCATTTCCAGCAGCCCGAACTTGCTGATGGCGCCAAACTGTACGCGGGCACGATCCTGGCGCAGGGCATCGCGCAAGCGGTTCTCCACCTCGCGGCGGTTTTTGGCTTCTTCCATGTCGATGAAATCGATGACGATCAGCCCGCCCAGATCACGCAGCCGGGCCTGGCGGGCCACCTCGTCGGCGGCTTCCAGGTTGGTGCGGGTGGCGGTTTCTTCGATGTCGCCGCCCTTGATGGCGCGGGCCGAGTTCACGTCCACGGCCACCAGTGCTTCGGTCTGGTCGATCACGATGGCACCGCCGCTGGGCAGTTGCACCGTGCGGGCGTAGGCGGTTTCAATCTGGTGTTCAATCTGGAAGCGGCTGAACAGTGGTGCGTCGTCGCGGTAACGCTTCACGCGGTGCCCGTGTTCGGGCATCACATGGTTCATGAACTGGTGGGCCTGCTCGAAGATGTCGTCGGTGTCGATCAGGATTTCGCCGATGTCACTGTTGAAGTAGTCGCGAATGGCGCGGATGACCAGGCTGGATTCCTGGTAGATCAGGTACGCGCCTTTGCCGCCTTTGGCTGCGCCGTCAATGGCCGTCCAGAGTTTGAGCAGGTAATTCAAATCCCATTGCAGTTCATTGGCATCGCGGCCAATGCCAGCAGTACGGGCAATGATGCTCATGCCGCCTGGATATTGAAGCTGATCAAGTGCCTGCTTGAGTTCTTGCCGGTCTTCTCCCTCGATGCGTCGGCTGACACCGCCGCCACGCGGGTTGTTGGGCATCAGCACCACGTAACGTCCTGCCAGGCTCACGAACGTGGTGAGTGCGGCACCCTTGTTGCCACGTTCTTCTTTTTCCACCTGGACAACGAGTTCCTGGCCTTCGCGAATCACGTCCTGAATGCGTGCCTGGCTGACGGATACGCCCGCTGCAAAGTATTGGCGGGAAATTTCCTTGAATGGCAGAAAACCATGACGGTCTTCGCCATAGTCAACAAAGCAGGCTTCCAGGCTGGGTTCAACCCGGGTGACCACCGCTTTGTAGATGTTGCCTTTGCGTTGCTCGCGGCCTTCAATCTCGATTTCGTAGTCGAGCAGTTTTTGTCCATTGACGATGGCCAGCCGGCGTTCTTCGGCCTGGGTGGCGTTGATCAGCATCCGCTTCATGATGCTTTCTCCTTCATGTTTCTTCGGTCATAACAGAACATGCCTCAGCCATAGGCTGATGGCGCATTTGCCACGAAGCACCGAGTACATCGAACGAGGAGGAATTGCCGGAGAGCCGCCAAAACACCGACAGACAAAATCCGGACTGGCAACGGGCCAGGCGGGTATGAATGAGGTTTGGGGCATGGGCGCGTGGATGTGGGTGAACTGGCCGAAGGTTCGGCTCTGCCATCAGGATTGAAGTTCACTTGGATCCCCACCCAGCTCACTATGGTCTGGGTGGTTTGGGGTATTCCGTAGTCGGGTTCGTTGCGGTATCGGTGATCCGACCGTTGTTTCTGGCAAGCAGCTTCAGATCAGTGCTTGAAAACCGCAAACCAGCCAACGGGGGCATTTCAACAGTGTCAGGAAGGTGTACCTGGTGCCGGAGCTTTAAACTCAATGAAATCAAACACTCAGAACAACCCCGCAAAACCGGGCCATTATAGGCTGGCATCTGTGTGCATTCACGTGCCAAGGGTTTGCCCCACCGAGGCTATTTTCTTGGATTCACCACAAGTCACACACATCACGGTCAATGAGGAATTTGACGGCCAGCGACTGGATAATTTTTTGTTCCGAACCCTCAAGGGTGTTCCCAAAACGCACATATACCGAATCATTCGCTCAGGCGAGGTGCGTGTCAACAAAGGGCGGGCGAGTGCCGAATCCAAGCTGAATGCAGGTGATGTGCTGCGCATACCGCC
>JAGOEY010000047.1 GCA_017997515.1 Burkholderiaceae bacterium
CCGCCCCCCTCAAAGACATGTTGTTCAACATCGAACACCTGGCCCGCATCGACCAGATTGCGCAGATTCCCGGCTTTGAAGACGCCGGGCTGGACACCGCGCAGGCAGTGCTCGAAGAGTGCGCCAAACTCAACGAGGGGGTGCTGGCTCCGCTCAATTTCGAAGGGGACAAGAACCCTTCCAGCTGGAAGGACGGTGTGGTCACCACCACACCGGGTTTTAAGGACGCATTCCGCCAGTATGGCGAAGGCGGCTGGCAGGGCCTGCAGCACCCTACGGACTTTGGCGGCCAGGGCCTGCCCAAAACCATCGGCGCGGCCTGCATCGAAATGACCAACAGCGCCAACATGAGTTTTGCCCTGTGCCCGCTGCTCACCGACGGCGCTATCGAGGCACTGCTGACCGCAGGCTCGGACGAACTCAAGGCCACCTACCTCGAAAAACTGGTGACGGGCCAATGGACCGGCACCATGAACCTGACCGAGCCGCAGGCTGGCAGCGACTTGGCACTGGTACGCACCCGCGCCGAGCCCCAGCCTGACGGCAGCTACAAGGTGTTTGGCACCAAGATTTTTATCACCTACGGTGAACACGACATGGCCGAGAACATCGTCCACCTCGTGTTGGCCCGTGTGGTGGGCGCACCCGAAGGTGTGAAGGGCATCAGCCTGTTTGTGGTGCCCAAATTTATGGTCAATGCTGACGGCACGCTGGGTGCCCGCAACGATGCCCACTGTGTGAGCATCGAACACAAGATGGGCATCAAGGCCAGTCCCACCGCGGTGCTGCAGTTTGGTGACCACGGTGGTGCCGTCGGGTATCTGGTGGGCCAGGAAAACCGGGGGCTCGAATACATGTTCATCATGATGAACGCCGCCCGTTACGCCGTGGGTGTGCAAGGTATTGCGGTGGCCGAACGGGCCTACCAAAAGGCCGTGGCCTTTGCCAAGGACCGCGTGCAAAGCCGCCCGGTGGATGGCTCCATCAACGCCAGCGCGGCCATCATCCACCACCCGGATGTGAAACGGATGCTGATGACCATGCGCGCCTACACCGAGGGCTGCCGCGCCATGGCGGCGGTGGCGGCTGCTGCCTACGACGCCGCACACCACCACCCCGATGCCGATGCGCGCAAACAAAACGCTGCGTTCTACGAATTCCTGGTGCCACTGGTCAAGGGCTACAGCACCGAGATGAGCCTGGAGGTCACATCGCTGGGTGTGCAGGTGCACGGCGGTATGGGTTTCATCGAGGAAACCGGTGCCGCGCAGTACTACCGCGACGCCAAGATTTTGACCATCTACGAAGGCACCACCGCCATCCAGGCCAACGACCTGGTCGGCCGCAAGACCGCCCGCGACGGTGGGCAGACGGCCAAGGGAATTGCCGCGCAGGTCGCTGAAACCGAAGCCGCTTTGGTGGCCAGCGGCAGCGCCCAGGCGCTGGCCGTTGCCAAACGCCTGAAGGCAGCGCGTGAAGCTTTCCTCGACGTGGTGGACTTTGTGGCCGGCAAAACCAAGGCTGAGCCCAACGCCGTGTTTGCGGGCAGCGTGCCGTACCTGATGCTGGCAGGCAACCTGGTGGCGGGCTGGCAACTGGCGCGTTCGCTGCGGGTTGCAGAAGAGCAGCTGGCGGCGGGTGTGGACACCGCCTTTATGCAGGCCAAGATCGCCACCGCCCATTTCTACGCCGAACACCTGCTGAACAAAGCCCCCGGCATACGCGACAGCATCGTCGATGGTGCCGCCAGTGTGACTGCCCTGGCGCTGGAGTCGTTTTAAACTGTTTGCTATCAAATAAGTAGCTTCTTGCGCCCGATTGGTGGGCGCCAGGAGCACTTTTTATCCATAAATCCAGAGACAAACACCGCAAGGAGAACCCATGTCAAAACTGCCCGCCGTACTCCAGAACCTGCCCCTGCCCATCATTGGCTCACCGCTCTTCATCATCAGCACACCCGCGCTGGTGATTGCCCAGTGCAAGGCCGGTGTGGTGGGTGCCATGCCCGCGCTGAACGCCCGCCCGGCCGAACAGCTGGAAGAGTGGCTGATTGAAATTACCGAGACACTGGCCGCCTACAACAAGGCCAACCCCGACAAACCCGCCGCACCCTTTGCTATCAACCAGATCGTGCACAAGAGCAACGAGCGGCTGGAACACGACATGGCGCTGTGTGTGAAGTACAAGGTGCCGATCATCATCACATCGCTGGGCGCGCGTGAAGACATCAACGCCGCTGCCCACAGCTACGGTGGTGTGGTGTTACACGACATCATCAACAACAAACATGCACGCAAGGCGATCGAAAAGGGCGCTGACGGCCTGATCGCTGTGGCCGCCGGTGCCGGTGGCCACGCAGGTGTAAAGAGCCCGTTTGCCCTGATCCAGGAAATCCGCCAGTGGTTTGACGGCCCCATCGCGCTGAGTGGCTCCATTGCAAGTGGCGACGCCGTGCTGGCCGCGCAGGCCATGGGCGCTGACTTCGCCTACATCGGCTCCGCGTTCATCGCCACCACCGAAGCACGCGCTGCGGATGCGTATAAACAGTCCATCGTGGACAGCAACTCGGACGACATCGTTTACAGCAACCTGTTCACCGGTGTGCACGGCAACTACCTTGCGCCCAGCATCCGCAACGCGGGTATGGACCCTGAAAACCTGCCCGAGAGTGATCCCAGCAAGATGAACTTTGCGGGCGACAAGTCCAAGGCCTGGAAAGACATCTGGGGCTGCGGCCAGGGTATTGGTGCGATCGACCAGGTGCGCAGCACGGCTGACTTTGTGGCCAAGCTTAAGACGGAATACGCCGCTGCGCGGGCGCGCTTGCAACTCGCCTGAAAAACCACTGAAGACCGTGAACACGGACTCCCTCGCGGCGCTGGCTGCGAGGGAGTTTTTTCATTTCAGGTGCCCATGGTGCGAGACCTTGCCGCCCTCAGAGCATAGAGCGTGGGGCGCTGCGCTTCCAGGGCACCGCGGAACGGGCTTTGCCCGGCCGCTGGTGCCGCCCCTTGGGGGGAAGCGCCGCAGGCGCATCGGGGGAGTTTCATGTCATGCCAGTGCCTCGCGCACAAAGTCCAGCCGGTCTTGCCCAAAAAACATCTCGTCGCCCACAAACACCGTGGGCGCCCCAAACACGCCGCGTTGTACCGCTTCTTCGGTGGTGGTTTTGAGCCGGGCCTTGACCTCAGGGTCGTTCACGAGGGCAAAGATGTCGGCTGGCGCAAAGCCGCCCGCAGCCAGTGCCTCGGCCACCACCGCCGGGTCGTTCATGTTGCGCACGTCCACCCACATCGCGTGGAACACGGTGGTCAACAAGGCTTCAAAACGGGCCGGGTCGCGCACTTGTGTGCCTGAAATGGCGCGCATCAGCTGCAGCGTGTTGATGGGGAAATACGGGTTGGTTCCCAGCGGCACGCCATAACGCCGCGCAAAGCGGGCCAGGTCACGGTTCATGTAGCGGCCCTTGGGGGGAATGGACGCGGGGGATGTATTTCCGGTGGCCTGGAACACGCCGCCCAGCAGCATGGGTTTGTAGACCAACTGTGCACCGGCCTGGCGGCACAGGGCCGGCAGCTGCGTCCACGCCAGGTACGACGCAGGGCTGCCCACGTCAAAATAAAAATCGACAACTTGCTGCATTGGAGGCTCCATGGTAAAACGATCGTTCAGCAAAAGAACGGTAATTTGCCCACCTTCTGCTGTCAACAAGGTAAACACCCAAGGCCCCCATGCGCTACGCCAATACCCACAAGGAAGACACCCGCAACAAGCTCCTGGCCAGCAGCCGGGCTATTGCCAAGCGGGGCGGTTTTACATCGACCGGTGTGGATGCGCTGATGGGCTCGATCGGGCTGTCGGGTGGTGCGTTTTACAGCCATTTCCCGTCCAAACAAGCGCTGTTTGAAGCCATCATTGATGCAGAAATCAGCAACAGCACCGACATGCTGGCGGGCAACGAAGATTCGCCCGACAACCATGTGGCGAAGTGCCTGCGTGACTACCTTAGCACCTTCCATGCCATGAACCCCGACGTGGGCTGTGTTCTGCCTGCGCTCGGTGCCGAGATTGCGCGTGCGGGCCCGGAGGTGCGCACAACCGTGGAGCGCGGCCTCAAACGCACACACAAAAGCTGGAGCGAGCGGGTGGACGACCCGGATGCGGCCTGGGCACTGATTGCCCAGTGTGTGGGCGCTGTGATGCTGGCCCGCGCGGTGGAGAGCGACAAAACCCGCAAGGAAATTCTGTCCGCAAGTCGGCGGTTTATCGACAAGGCCCAGGTGCGCGAAGCCAGCAAAAAAGACTGATCTGCTTTGCAGCCCGAGGGCTATTTTCCACGCGCCGTCTTACCGTAGCCGGGCATTGAATGTTGGTTTTATAACGTCCATTGGTTGAACGATCGTTTATTAAAAGGAGACATATGGCAACAGACACTTCACAGCCCAAAGTGGCGTTGGTGATTGGCGCAGGCGACGCCACTGGCGGGGCCATTGCCCGGCGGTTTGCACGCGAGGGCTACATCGCTTGTGTCACACGCCGCTCGGCCGACAAGCTGCAGCCGCTCATCGACAGCATCCGCGCCGAGGGTGGCCAGGCCTACGGATACGGCAGTGATGCGCGCAAGGAAGAAGACGTGGCGGCGCTGTTCGCGCAGATCGAGGCCGAACACGGCCCGGTGGAGGTGATGGTGTTCAACATCGGCGCCAATGTGCCCAGCAGCATCCTGGAAGAAACCGCACGTAAATATTTCAAGGTCTGGGAGATGGCGTGTTTCAGCGGTTTCCTCAACGGCCAGGCCGCCGCCCGTCGGATGGTGGCGCGGGGCCGGGGCACGATTCTGTTCACCGGTGCCACGGCGGCGTTGCGCGGCTCGGCCAATTTTGCGGCCTTTGCCGGTGCCAAACACGCCTTGCGTGCATTGGCCCAAAGCATGGCGCGCGAGCTGGGCCCGCTGAACATCCATGTGGCTCACGTCGTGGTGGACGGTGCCATCGACACCGCATTTATCCGTGACACCTTTCCCGAGCGGTACGCGCTGAAGGACCAGGACGGCATTCTGAACCCCGACCACATTGCGGAAAACTACTGGTACCTGCATACCCAGCCACGTGACGCCTGGACGTTTGAGCTGGATCTGCGCCCGTATATGGAGCGCTGGTAGGGGTAAACGACGCACTTCCACGATTTGCTATTGTTTTAATAGCTATCTGTGGACGCAGAACGTGCGCTGCAGGCCAATTTGATGCAGAAAACAGCCTCTGCAGCCACATGACGCAGACGTGTCTGTAGCCAGTTGACTGGTCGGGCTAAACTCACGGGCTTTGTCCAAAGTGTTGCCCATCGCCTGGTGGGGTTCCATGGTTCTGTTAACAACCCGCATGCCGCCCTTGCCACCATCCTTGCCATCTGCGCACCAACCACCTGAGCGCCCAACGCCCGCCGCGTCGGGCAAGGTGGGCGTGCGCGCTGGCCGTATGCCGATGGTGGATGTGCTCAAGGGTGTGTCCTGCATGCTGATCGTCCTGCACCACCTGGCTTTTTACGGGCCGATGTCGGATGTTGCCTTGCCGCTGGCGCCGCTGCTGATCGGCTGGCTGTACGACTATGGCCGCATGGCGGTGCAGGTGTTTCTGGTGGTCAGCGGTTTCCTCGCGGCCAGCAGCCTGGCACCGGGTGGTGACGCTGTTTTTGACAAACCCCTGCAGCAGATCCTGCGCCGTTATGCCCGGCTGGCCATGCCCTACCTGCTGGCGCTGACGCTCAGTGTGGCGGTGGCAGCGCTGGTGCGGCCCTGGTTTGGGCATGTGTCGGTGCCCGACGAGCCCGACCTGCTGCAACTGCTGGCCCATGTGCTGCTGCTGCAAGGCCTGCTGGGGCAGGATTCACTGTCCGCCGGGGTCTGGTATGTGGCGATTGATTTCCAGCTTTTTGCGCTGACGGTGTTGGGCCTGACCCTGGCGCGCCGTCTGCAGAGCCGTACAGCGCAGCGTGCGCCTTGGGGCATGCTGCTGGTGGGCTGTATGGCCCTGGCCTCGCTGCTGTACTTCAACCTGCATGCGGCGCTGGACGACACGGCGCTGTATTTCTTTGGTGCCTATGGCCTGGGCATGCTGGCGTTCTGGGCGGGGCGCTCACCGCACGCGCGTTACTGGCTGGTGCTGCTGGCGCTGCTGGGTGTGCTGGCGCTGGTGCTGCAGTTTCGCGGGCGTATTGCGGTGGCGCTGGTGGTGGCCTTGTGGCTGGGGGTGGCGCAGGCCTGGCCCCGGCTGCAGCAGTGGCCACGCCATGCGGGTTTGCAGGCAGTGGGCCAGATGTCGTATTCGGTGTTTCTGATCCACTTTCCGGTGTGCCTGCTGGTCAACGCAGTGGTCAGCCATCTGTGGCCCACGCAGCCGCTGGTCAACCTGCTCGGCATGCTGGTGGCATTTGGCCTGTCGCTGCTGGCCGGGGCCGTGTTGTACCGGTGTGTAGAGGCCCGGCCGGTGTCGGTGCCCAAACTGCTGGGCATCCAGGCCGGGCTGGTGGTTGTTGGCTTGGTCGCCTGATAACCCTCAGGCCTTCGGTGGGGCGGCGTAGGTCAAAGTGGTCGCCTTGCCCCAGAACACGCGGTACATAAAGATGGTGTAGATGATGATCACCGGCAGGGTGATGGCCACACCAATCATGATCACGGCCAGGGCTTCGGTGGAACTGGCGGCGTCCCAGATGGTGAGTTTGTCCAGCACCACATACGGGTAGATGCTGTAGGCCAGCCCCAAAAACGCCATCAGAAAAATCAGCACCGTGGACGCAAACACGATCCAGCCGTAACCTGCTTCCACAATCCGTGGGCGGTTTAAAGCCATATACGCTGCACAAAATGCGGCACCGCAGGCCAGCGGAATCGGCAACAGCGCAAAGAACTCGGGCAGGGTGAACCATTTGTCAAACACGGTCTGGCTGACCAGTGGTGTGGCCAGCGAAATCGCCACCAGTGTCAGGCCCATCGGCCACAACATGGCACGCGCCCAGCCCACGGCCCTCAGCTGCAGATCGCCCCAGGTTTTCATCATCAGCCAGCCCGCGCCCAGCATGACGTAGGCGGTGGGGAAGACCAGCATGATGCCCGCGCTGAACGCCAGCGACCAGCCGCTGTAGCTGAAGCCGGTGAGGTAACTGCCGAGCATCCAGCCCTGCGCCATCGATGCGATCAGAGAGCCCGCGGCAAAGGTGCGGTTCCACAGCGCCTTGTGTTCGTCCCGCGCCTTGACACGAAAGTCGAACGACACGCCGCGCAGGATCAGCCCCATCAACATGATGGTGGCAGGCAGGTACAGCGCTGTCAGCACCATGCCGTGTGCCTTCGGAAAGGCAATCAGCAGCACCCCGATACCCAGCACCAGCCAGGTCTCGTTGGCGTCCCAGAACGGACCGATGCTGGAGACCATCACGTCTTTTTCGGCATCGGTGGCAAAGGGCAGCAGGATACCCACGCCGAGGTCGTAGCCGTCCAGAATCACATAGGTCATGAGCGACAGGCCCATGATGGCCATGAATGCGAGCGGGAGCGCGGTGGCCCAGGTAATGTCAGTCATCTCAGGCTCCGGTGGTGGCAATAGGCAGGGGTGCTTCTGGCGCAGGCTGTTTGGGGTGTTCCGCCATGTAGCGGATGACTCCGATGTACGACACCAGCAGCACCACATACAGCGCCAGCCAGGCAATCAGCGTGCCCATGACCAGTGGCACCGGGTGCTCGGCCACCGTGTCGGCGGTGCGTAGCAGGCCGTAGACGATGAAGGGCTGGCGGCCAATCTCGGTCACCCACCAGCCGGCCAGTGTGGCAACCCAGCCCGAGAAGGTCATGCCGGCCAGGATGTACAGCGCAAAACGCGGCAGCGCGGCCTGTGTCCTGCGCCGTCGCCACAGCAGCAGCGCCATGCCCCAGGCCACCACCAGCATCAGCATGCCGACCCCCACCATCACGCGGAAGCTCCAGAACACGGGCGCCACAGGTGGGTGTGCGTTGGGAAATTCGTTCAGGCCTTGGAGTTCGGCATCGATGTCATGCGCGAGGATCAGGCTGGCGAGTTTGGGGATCTTGACCGCGTAATCAGTGCGGCCTTCTTTCTCGTTGGGCAGGCCAAACAGCGTCAGGGGGGCCGACTTTTCGGTGTGCCAGATGCCTTCAATGGCAGCGATCTTGGCGGGCTGGTGTTTGAGTGTGTTCAGGCCGTGTAAGTCACCCATGAAGATCTGCAGCGGGATGGCGACGGAGGCAAAAATCACCGCCGTACGCAGCGCCTTGTGGGTGCCTGCGTTGGTGGTGCCCTTCAGGATTTGCCAGGCACTCACACCCGCCATCAGGAAGGAAGCCGTCAACGCCGACGCCAACAGCTTGTGGCCCAGGCGGTAGGGGAACGACGGGTTAAACACCACATCGAACCAGCTGGTGACGTGGAACACCCCGTCGATGATTTCGTACCCTGCAGGGGTCTGCATCCACGAGTTCAGGCTCAGAATCCAGAACGCCGACATGGTGGTGCCCAGCGCCACCATACAGGTGGCGGCCAGGTGCACCCGCTCCGACACACGGCCCCGGCCAAACAGCATCACCCCAAGGAAGGTGGCCTCCAGGAAGAAGGCGGTCAGCACCTCAAAGCCCAGCAGTGGCCCGGCGATGTTGCCGGTCTTTTCCATGTAACCCGGCCAGTTGGTGCCGAACTGGAAACTCATGGTGATACCCGACACCACCCCCAGCGCAAAGGTCAGCGCAAAAATCTTGGTCCAGAAGTAATACGCGGCTTCCCAGCCTGCGGCGTCGGGCGTGCCCCGCGTGGCGGCGTAACGCAGCCGGAAGAACAGCAGCAGCCAGCACATCGCGATGGTGATGGTCGGGAACAGGATGTGGAAACTGATGTTCGCTGCAAACTGGATACGCGAGAGGAGGAGTACGTCCATGGTCAGTTGTCCTTCGTGGTTGCGGCGAGTTTGGCGGGTGACTTGCCCGTCATTCTGTCTTTGAATTCGAGCACTTTGGTGACAGTGGCACCCATACCCATCAGCTGCATGGCGGTTTCGGGGGCGAGTTTTTGCACATCATCGAACCAGGTCATCAGCCGGTCAATCAGTTCGTGCATTTCTTTCATGCGCTCCTGCGCGTGGCGCTCGGCGTCGCTGGTGGGTGCTTCGAGTAATGCCATACGCAGCATTGACAGCGTGGGCTCAATCTCGCGGCGGCGGCGCTCTTCGGCCAACACGCGGAAGATCTCCCACACATCGGCAGGCGCTTCAAAGTATTCACGCCGGTCACCGGGTTGGTGGCGCAGCTTCACCAGCCGCCAAGACTGTAGCTCCTTCAAGCCCATGCTCACGTTGGAGCGTGAAAACTCCAACGCCTCGGCAATGTCGTCGGCATTCAGCGCGTGGGGCGAGATGAAGATCAGGGCATAAATTTGCCCCACGGTGCGGTTGATGCCCCAACGGCTGCCCATCTCACCAAAGTGGGAGACAAACTGCCGGTTCAGGGGCGGAAGATTTTCGCGGTTGGGCATGGCCGCGATTGTCGCAGTGGTATTTTGAATTTTCAGTAATTACTGAAAATTCATGACGTAAATCAAGGGGTATTGCCTGGATTTACGCTAAATAGGGCTCTCGCGCCCGT